>DATLHP010000255.1:0-15699 GCA_035539835.1 Bdellovibrionales bacterium | reverse complement strand
GATCAGAGCGCTTCAAAAGTGCGGCAAGCGCCAGAACCGAGTTCATTGGGGTGCGAATTTCGTGGCTGATGCTTGCCAAGAGATCCGACTTCGAACGGCTGGCTCGTTCGGCAGCCTCGCGAGCAAGTTTCAACTCATCTTGAACTTGCGCTGTAATGCGGTCGTCGCGGCGAACAATCATGCGGGCGAGAATCAAAATAACTGAAACCGAGAAACTTAAAGCGGCTGTCGCCCATAGCACCCAGGCCTTCGGAGTCCGCAAAGCTTCGTGGATGGCGAGAATACTGATAACCCAACCGATCACGATGATCGACAAAACGGCGATCCCGATGAGTTGACGGCTGAGATGGTGACTTTGCGACTTCATTTGGCTCCAGGACAAATATTCTAGATACAAGCTTGCGCCAGGAACAAAGAAAATCAGCTGCGTGGGCGGCCTTTTGCCTCGGCTTTGGCGGTCAGGGGATCTTCGGGCCAAGAATGCTTTGGATATCGAGCGCGCAGCTCTTTGCGCACCTCTGCATAGCCGCTCTTCCAGAAGCTCGCGAGATCGCTCGTGACCTGAACAGGGCGAAAATTCGGCCCTAAAAGGTGTAGCTGCAAGTTAACGCGGCCTCGAGCGAGTTTGGGTGACTCGATCCATCCGAAGACCTCTTGAATGCGCACTTCAATATAGGGTGCGCGGCCATTCGGGTAGTGTACGCGGATTTCGCTACCGCTCGGTACTTTGAGGCGTTCCGGCGCCTCCTTTTTCAAAAGCGAAACAGTCGATACCGGAAGATGACGGAGAAACGCTCCGTAAGGATCTCGGGCCTCGATTTCGCTCATGCGAGTTGCGCCAAAACACAGCTCCTCAAGGGTTGCGCGGATTGTTGCTTCGTCAATCGTCGGAACGTCATCACCGAGTTCAGAGCGCAGAAAATCGAGACGCTGGCGTAGGGCATCGATGTCTGGAATTCGTGCAGACAAGCGATCCCAATCATCAAGACACGCCTGCAAGAGAACAGAAAACGCGGCGTCGCTATCGAGCTTCTTTTGTCGAGGTTCTTCCAGCGGCAGATCTCGGTAGGCAAGAAAAGTTTCGCTGATAACGGACTCAGTTTCGCGATTGTATGCGGTTCGATCGAACTTTCCGATCGAGCGTCCAAAACATTCTTCCAACCACTCGCGATCAATACGACTAGCGATCGCGATCGTCGGATCAGATCTGAGATTCGTTTGACGGCCTTCCATACTTGAAATGGCAACAAAGAATTCTGAATGTGCAACGCTCGAGGACGGGTGGAGTTGAACACCTTTTCCGCCGACCATCAGTGCAGAGGACTCGCCACTGCGTCGGCGGCGGCAGATGCGATCGGGATGTGAGAGCATGACGAGTTTCAAGACGACATCATCTTCGTCGCCTGACAGAAAACCTGATTTCTTCGCTGGAATTCCAATTCGTCCGACAACATCTTCGAGCTGCCGAGCCACGCGAAGGATGCTTTCTCTTGTCGCTGGATCACCTTCGCGACCTCGTAGTGCACGTAAACGCAAAAGGACATCGGACTCAGAAAAATTCTTGTTTTGCGTTGAGCGTTGAAGCAGATCTCGCTCGGTTAAGAGCGCTGCGAGTTCAGCGCCGAGTTTTCCGTGGCCCGAACGCTGCGCTTCGAGTAGAAGACGCGCCGGGCGAACGGGAAGTGGAAGTTTCACAGCTTCGCGTCCGTCGGCAGTGATACTTCCATCTTTGAGAAAGCCGAGATCTTCAAGAGTTGTGATTGCTTCTCGCACAGCCTGAGGCTGAGGCGATTCAAACCAGGTGAAAGTCTCTGGACCAATCCCCTGATTGAACAAGAAGAGTAGTGTTTCGGTGAGATCTGCGCGAAGAATTTCGGGTTGCTCGAAATCCGGCATCGAAGCTTCGTCAATCTTGCTCCACTGGCGATAACAGTAGCCGGCAAACTGACGGCCGGCGCGGCCGGCTCTTTGTGTCGCAGACGCCATACTGATTCGCGAGAGCTGAAGACGCGCAAATCCTGCCGAGTCAGAACGTACGATGCGTGCAAGACCTGTATCGACGACTGTGCCAACACCATCAATTGTCAAACTGCTCTCGGCAATGTTGGTTGCGAGAACGATTTTTGATTTGCCCGAAGGCGCTGGGCGAATTGCCGTATCTTGCTCACTCAAAGTAAGGCCGCCGTGCAGTGGAACGCAGACAAAATCAGTCGGCAGTTTCGCTTGCACGGCTGCGCCGACATCGCGAATCTCACGTGCGCCGGGTAGAAAGACGAGAACGTCGCCTGCGCGTTTTTTTCTGCCGGATGCGATATCGAGAACGAGTTCAGCCGTATCTTCGACAAAACCCAGATCGGTCTTCAGGCTCAGAGGTTTTGGTTGATTCGTGACGCTCACGTCGTAGTGTCGCCCCGGAACCCGCACGATCGGTGCATTGCCCAGAAAGCTTGCGACCTTTTCGGCGTCGAGCGTAGCCGACATAACGATGATACGAAGGTCAGGACGTGATAGTTCCTGTAATTCGAGAAGAAGTCCGATGGCAATATCAGTGTGAATACTGCGTTCATGAAATTCGTCGAGAATAACAGCCCCGACTTTTTTCAGTTCGGAGTCGTTCTGTAGTCTTCGTGTGAGGAGACCCTCGGTGAGAACTTCGATTTTCGTTTGAGGTCCAATTCGATTTTCAAATCGAACCTGGTATCCGATCTCAGAACCGACCGACCAAGACTCCTCAAAGGCTATGCGACTGGCGGCGGCGCGTGCGGCGAGTCGGCGAGGCTCGAGCATGACAATCGAGCGCGATGATTCAATCAATCCGCTTTTGAGCAAAAGCGGCGGAAAGCGTGTGGTCTTTCCGGCGCCGGGTTCGGCGACGAGAACAAGGTTGCGATGTGATTGTAGCGCTTCGAAAATCGAAGGCCACGCATCGTTGAGAGGAAGTGGAGAGATTGAGGTCACTGTTGTCTATCTCATCGACAGCTGGTGGATTCGTCAACGCATTCGGTTGAACATATAGGACATGGTTGAGCCTGTGTTTTGCTCTGAAATCTCTCTGCGTGAAAGTAGCGGTCATTGCCCCAGACGGTTGGGGCCTACAGGGTATCCGAGAAAACTTGCTACAATCGGGTGTCCGTCGATATCAAGAGTTTCATCATCTTGCCGACATCGCGAGTGGCCTCAAAGTCGGGGCATTCGAGCTTTTGATTTTGCGTATTGAAAATTTCAGCCGAAGTTCGATCGTGCAGGTTGAACGTTTGCGATTGATTGAAAAAGAGGCGGCACTGATTTCTATCGCCTCTCATATTGAGCCGAGTATTCGATTCGATGCGCGCCACATTGCAAAGCATATCTTGCTCGACGAACGCGTTGAGCTTCGTGATCTTTCGGCGGCAATAGAGACATCGCTGGCCCAATCCCGATCGCGCGCACGATTGCATCCGCGTGTTTCTCGTGCAGACCAGATATCAGTTGCTCGCGCAGATGGATCGGCGAAGAGCTGCGGCTATTTCGTCGACTATGCGCAGATGGGAGCCAGGGTCGTTCTCGATGGTCGTCCGCAATTGGCCGTGAATCAAAGCATCACGGTTGAATACCGCTCATCATCAGATCGGTCGCGTTCGCATCGAATTCATTCAAAAGTGGCGTGGATTCGAGAGTGCGCCGAGCACACTCTCATGGGTGTCCGTTTTATCGCTTCGTTGTGAACGTAGGATCAGAGGCGAGAGTTCTTGTGCATTTGTGTGTAAGCGAGGCGGAAGTCGACGATCGCGCGACGAAGTTCTTCTTGTGCTGAAGCCCAATCGCTTCGGCCCGCACCGTTCAACTTGTCGAACGCCGTTTCGAGACGCTGCAAGCCTGGCTCGAGCGTCGCAATCGCTTGTTTTGAATGTTCGATTGCTTCCGGACGCGAGTCCGCAGTGACGTGTTCGTAATTCCAGATCGCCGCTTTGCCCCACTCGAGAAGGAACTTTGCAGAGCGTACGAGGCGATGGCGCTCGTCTCTGACTTCGTATGCGTAGTTTTTCTCGCTGATGTTTGGAAACAGAACTGGAGCTTTCGCCCATTCTTCGATCGAAGTGTTCGGAAGTCCAAAAGTTCCGTTGTTGAACAGAAGGCCGTGCGAGAGATCGATCGGAGAGTTGCCGCTGTAAACAGCCGACGGACTCAGTTCTTGCTGATGGTGAACCATTGCTGAGCCGGACGCGAAGCTGATCGATGAAGCCAGGAAAACAAGAAGAGTGATTGTGCTTTGAACCATTGGGGCCGCCTCTATTTGCTGGAGATATACTCCAAATTAGCAAACGACCCTCGCTCACGAAACGTTACGTGCAGTGCGTCGGGATTTAAAGAGTCTCAAGGCCTTTGAGCGGAAGAAGGGTCTTGGTTTGAAACGTTTTGACTGCTGAGTTTTTGTTAAGGTTGTGGAGTTTTACATCGCCGAACTGGTTGATGAAAGTGACCTTCGTCAGCACTTCAGTCGGTGCTCCGCACTCTGTGTTGGCAGCGACGGGTTGGAGGAGGGCTGCGGCTGCGAAAACATGGAGTTCACCATCGACTTCGATGGCTTGGGCGTTGACGTCACCAAGACGTTCGCCACAACGAACCAGTGTTTTCAAAGTGATCACTGTTCCATCTGCAACACAGTTCACAGAACCGTCGGTCGTTGGACAAAGGGCTTCGATAGAATGAATAGAAACAGGGGCGAGGCGTACGAATTTGAAGTTCTTCGGAAAGAATTCGGCGTGTGCGTTGATTGAAAAAAGAATCGAAACGATAGCAGCAAAAAACTTCATGGCAGACCCCCGTCGGCGCTTTAACGTATTGTACGGAGAGATCGCATTGCTAGAGGTGTGCCATCCCCTCGCAAGCTCGGGGCGCGTTTTAAGTGAATCTACAAAGATCATTTACCCAAGTTGGGGATCCCATCTTGGAACCGAAGACCCGAAATTTACCCTCTGTCTCTAGAGGAGGTCTTCGAAGAAGGCGCCAATCCCGCGTTCCTGATCGAAAAGCTGAATTTCAAGAATCCATCGATTTGGGGTGGGTTGGCGGTCGAAGGCCTTGAGCTTGCCTCGATAATGGGCTGAATGCGGAAATTCGGAGACGCGATGGCCGCTTGCCCCCTCTGGGTTCAATAGCCAGCCTCGCGAGCTTGCTGCTTTTTCGGCGAAGGCGTAGAGCTCAGCTCCGGAAGTGCCGGTCTTCATCCAGTGGTTTTTGACTTCGTTAAAGATCGTTTTTGAATCGTCACAAAGCTTTTGCAAATGCGGTTCTGAACCCAGAACGAAACTCGCTCCGACGTCGCCTTCGTAGCCGTCGAAGACGGGACCGATATCCATAAAAAAATGATCGTTCTCTTGGAGAACGACGGTGTCGTCGCCTTTTTGAGCAAAGCTTTTGCTGGTGTTTTTTCCGAATCGAATCTGTGGAGGATGCCAGATTTTTTCGGCTCCGGCTTCAGCCACTCGGGTCTTCATCAGTGCGTGCGCTTCACTTTCAGTCATCCCCGGTTTGATCTCCTTGGCGACTGAATAAAGGATATCCCAACTCTTTTTTTGGGCTCTCAGTAAGAGATCATCGTTAAAGTCGGATCCGACTTTTTCTTCAATAGGGAGCGGAGATGATGTGGCCATAGAGTTCCGATACCATCTCAGTTTTGGGTAAGCAAATGTTGGAATTCTCGGGCGCTCAATTGCTCTGTCGAGATGTAACGTCGGTGGTTCCAGGCGCTGCCGCTAAAAAGCTCTGCCGCGACGAGACCAGCCGCGATCTGCATCGTGATGAGAATCATCGAAAAGAGGCTTTCAGTAGGCGAAGCCGCGCCGGTTTTCAGAAATGAGATCATTACTTCTGTTCCCATAAAGCCCGGAACGACCTGAAGAAGACCTGGGTAGATGACGGTCATTGGTTGCCGACGCAAGAGATGACCATAGATGAGCCCGGTCATGCCGAGAATGAAAGCTGTCGCAAAAGGGCTTCCGTTTCCGCCGAGGAGGGCTTTGCTGACTTCTTGGCCGCTGAAGCCGATCAAGACACCGAGAAGAATTCCCGGCACATCTTTGCGGCGCCCTTGCATACACAAGGCAAGGGCGAGGCCCCCGACGATCATAACAACGATTTCAATGCCCATCGGAATACGATCGGCATTCGTGAACGTCGGAATAGGGGCCATCAGACGCCATAGTGTCACCGCGACGCCGATACCAAACGCAATCATCAAGAAGCGAACGAGACCGTAGGCAAGGCGAGAGACACCAGATTCAATCGCCTCGCTCACGAGTTCATGTGTGCCGAGCGCAACGACCATCGCCGGAACCAAAAGTGTGATACCTCCGAAGAGTGCTTTCGCGAAATCAAAAGGCGGGAGAACCATCGTCAGAAAAAGAACCGCGAGTGTCCCACAAAGAGCTGCAATAAAACTTTTTTGTAAATCCACTCGACGCGAATCGATCGTGGCGAAATGGATTAAGCCCGATACGATACCAATGATCATCGCAGCGAACATTTCGATCATGCCTCCTCCGATGCGTGCGGCAACGGCGAGGCTGTAAATGGCATAGGCGATGACGACGAGCCATCGCGGATAGACCGACCCGATAGCATTGAGCTTATCAAGTCTTCGACCGCCCTCGACGTCATCGACTTTTCCTTCGATCAAGTCGTCAGAAAGATCCAAGTAGCCATTGAGTCGCGTGAGATTCCAATGCGTGTTGAACGGAAATCTTTGAACGTGAGTAAAAATCGGAGGTCCCGGATGTTCAACGATGAAACTGCTTTGTGAACCCAAAACATTGATATGAGTTCCCATGGTTTTCGCTGCAGCGATCGTACGAGATTCGACGACGTCGGTCGGTATATTTCCGGAATGGAGTGATGAGGCGAGATCCGTTAGAAGAGAAATTCTCTCTGCGCTTTTACTCATGCGACTGATTCTTCTTGTCGGCCGCCAAAGTTCATTGGAGCCGACGTGCAGAATCTATGCAGAAAAGAGAATAGTGTGCAAACGCCTCAGCGCAATCCGACGCTCAATGAAAGCGTGTTCTGTAAATCGTTTTTCTGAAGGTTATTGATGTCGCGAATGACCATCGTCGAACTCGCTGTGAGTGAAAGGTATGAACCGAGGTGCACTCCGAGGCTTGCGCCGGCGTAGGGATTGATCCGCTCACTTGTGGTTGCCGTGGTCACGCTATCGACCGTGACCTCGCGTTTGTTGCGCGTGCCTTGGGCGCCCGCTCGCGCTCCGAAATAAACATAACTTCCGAGACCGTAGTTTGAGCGCAGACCCACCTTTGCTTGCTCGTCATCGTTTCGGATCACTTGCGCGGGTGAGGTGTAGTTTTCGGTATCATTGCCTTTGGTGTATTCAAGTTCGAGTGCCAAAAGTGGTTTACCGACGGCAAGGCGAGCACCATAAATTGTTCTTGTTGTGGTGTGCGCTGTCGGCGTGTCGCGATAGACCGTTTCGTAGCCGACGATTGGTTCGATTTTAACGCCAAGGCCGCCAATGTCTGGTGCAGCCGCCGAGGCAAAGAGTGGGAGTGCGGTCAGAATCGATGCGAGAACGATGTGCTTCTTCATAGGCCTATTTTAAAGGGGTGGGGGCGTTGTTCGAAAGTCCAGGACGTGGGGCGACGTTCTCTTGCTTTTAATCGTTTGGGCGGGGTTTACTATTCGGGATGAATTCGACCGCGATCGCCCCTTGGAAAAAACGGCTTCCGATGCAGCTCACCTGGGCTCGAGTTGCCTTATGCGTTCCGATTGCGGCGATGTTCTTTTTTGAGTTTCAGGCTGCGACTTGGATCACCGCGATCTTGTTCATCGCTGCTTCAATAACAGACTGGTTCGATGGGTACTTTGCTCGGCGTTTTCATGCGACTTCGACCATGGGAAAGTTCATGGATCCGATCGCTGATAAGATCCTCGTTGCCACTGTTTTGATCATGTTAATCCCGACGGGTCGAATTGGACCGGTTGTGGTCTTGCTTCTTCTCTCGCGCGACATTTTGATTGGTGGCATCCGTTCGATTGCGGCTGCCGACCGAGTGATCATCGATGCTAAAGCGGCAGGGAAGTGGAAGACCGCGATCCAAATGATCAGTATTCCGGCAATCCTGTTTGATGCTCAGGTTTTCGGCTATTCGGTCAGCCAATTAGGCGTTATTTTACTTTGGGTTAGCGTCATATTGAGCCTTATTTCAGGCTATCAGTATGTGAACCTGTACTTCGAAAACCGCAAAGCGGGCGCTTGACACACCTGAGCGGCGACCGTACAACTGTCTCTCTTTAAAAAGTTCGTTTGCCTAAACGACGCGAGGGCTTAGCTCTCAAGACAGCTTTTTAATGCGGGTGTAGCTCAGTTGGCTAGAGCGGTACCTTGCCAAGGTACAGGTCGTCGGTTCGAGCCCGATCACCCGCTCCAATTTCAATCACAATCTCTGCTCAGCTTATGCTTTCGCCATTTTGAAATTGGCTGTGTCTCCCCATCGCTTCCGCAATGGGGGCCCCCCATGTGTGTTTGCGCGAATAGTCGGCGCATCGGTTCCTAATGTGTCTGAGGACGTGATTCGGGGCTCAAAGAACGTTCGAATTCTTCAGCCAGAAGCTGCATCTCGGCTTCGAACTCACGTAAAATCGGCACGAGTATTAGCGTTTGCATTCTGAACTCGCGTACATCGATTCGAGCTGATCCGTCAGTTCGGATTTCGTTTGCTTTGCGGCACATTGCTGAAAGTTCACTTTGCGCGACCGCCACTTGCTGAAACAAACGCCGCGTCTTCGTAAACAGACTCGTAAAACGAAGCTGATTGCCGCCGGTGCCGGGATAGATTTTTTCCCCGTGCTCCGCAATCAGATGTCTCTCTAGGACGGGCGTCCCGTATGGGCAATGCCGGTTGAGAACGACGGCTTGGCCCGGGGTTTCGAGAGTGGCGAAGCGGCTTGAGGTCGTAGCAAAATAGAGGATGGCATCCGAATACGCCTGTCGAAGTTCAGAGACGCGAGGATTGTTCGAAAGTGCCACCGAAGGCATAGAAACCAATGAGTCTTGGATCTGCTGCGCGGAAGTTTCGTCGACCGAGAAACCGAGTTTCATTTGCACGAGATGTGTCACTTCGTGAGCGATCAAAGCCGTCAAATGGCGTTCGAGAACTTCGGGTGTGACACGCATGATGCTAGTGACGTTCAGACAAATTTCTTGATTTCGTGATGCAGAGGCATCTTTGTGCCCATCGCTATTTTGATCGGGCTCAGAGACGCAATCCGTCTCTTGGAGTTTGAATTCCGCGTTTGCGATCACAGCTTGAACGGTCGCGCGATTTTCGACTGATAAAATAGCCGCGAGTTCAGGAGTACGAACGAGCTGGGTATCACCATCTTTGTATAGACGTGGGATGATGATCAAACCTTGCTTCTCAGTCGTGGCTACCGGGATTTCGTTGAACGGGCCGTACGTATACAAATTCTCGTTATAGATCACCGACAAGCGGTGAAAGGCGTCGATGACATTTTTCTTCGATGCATCGAAAGCTTCAAAGAACTCGCGATGGCTCGATCGTTCGATATCGCCGCCTTTGGTTCCTTCGCTGCCCGCAAAAGCAAAGGTAGCAAATGAAAACACCATACCTGCTAAAATCACTGCTACCAGTCTCATGCACTTTCCTCGGAAATAGAAATCGGATAAAGCTGAATCCCGAGATTATAGACCCGGGTCTGTTGACCATCTTCGAGCAGAGCGCAAAGTTCTCTGCGAAATTTCTTAATCATATCCGTCGCAATTGGCAGCTTCCCGATATCGATCGCCATAGTGATAGAACTCAAATCTTTTTCTCGCAAAGTGCAGCTCTCGACTGCAGTGAGTGCTTTTTGAATCACGTGTTTTTGTAAGCTTTGGTGAGCGGCGTTGATTTCGAAACCGTCATAGTCGTTCGTCACGGTTTTATGCGTTTTGACTAAAGCACCGTTCTCTTCTCGTAGAAGATCAAGACGAACGAGGCGCTCGATGGCGGCTTTGGCTTCCTCAGCAGTGATGTCCAGCTTGCGCGCAATCCACTTCGGATCTGCCTTGAAACCCTCTACGTAAGTCAGCTCCAAAATACCGTAGTGATACCAATCCGAAATAACCGCGAAACTATCGATCGAAATTTGTTGATAGGATTCCTCTGTGCCATTGGCAGAATCCAAGAGTCCGAAACTTTTTAACTCGATCGTTGTCGCTGGAAGTTTGCGACAAATGTTGTGCATCGACGTCTTAGAGACGCCACGTTTGCCACTCATAATCTGGGAGATTGTCGCCGGGTGTAAATCGATAGACTTTGCGAAGCCGCGCAAAGTGAGTCGAGAATTGCGTTTGCAACGATCACTGAATTGCTGTTGTAGCCAGAGTCGAAAGCGAAGACTTTGATCTTCTGTCACTCGTGGCTTTTTTCTGGACTCAGAATTTTGCATTCGACGGAGTTTAAGTTAAGCCCGATCGGAGTGCGAGAAATTCTGCTACTTTGTGTAGCAGAATTCCGCCACAACTAGAAATTTCAGAGTCGTCAAAAAGTTCGACGCGGCTGCATTTGGTAATGCAGCCACTTTTGTCATTCGCTTACTGAAGCGGAGCGATTGCGAAGTTGGCATTCGCATTCGCACGTTTCGAGTAGACGCTTGGATTGACGTTCGGGCTCCACATCGCGTCGCGGGTTAGCATGTTGTTGCGAACCGTTGCAGCGTTTGCGATTCCCAAATCAACCATTGGTCCCATCGCAGCTGTCACCGGGAACATGAATTCGTCAGTGCTTGCGCCTGGGCACGCGCCGGATCCGAAGTTTGCCGTCTTCAGCGCCGCCCACGTCTGTAGATAACCTCCACCCGATGCGTACTGCGTGATTTCATAGAGACCTTGATAAGGACAGAAGCCGTTGCCTGGAGTGTGCAAACCTAAGATGAAGTTCGACATCCAGTTCAGAACAGTTTTCGCTTTTGCGTTTCCACGATTGGCGACTTGTCCGATGACCATCGCAATATAACCTTCTTGGTACGCCGGCAGCATCTGAGCTCGGCTTTCTCCGGGCATGAACCCGAAAATTTGACCTTGGCTCGTCGATACACCGCCGTTGATGTAGCTCGTGATGATGTACTGCAGGTTATTGTCGAGAAGCCTATTGAAGTACGCCTTCATCGGATGAGCGTCCGGAACGACAGCGGCTGCGTTGGCGATTGAACGGAACGTGAAACCTTGCGCACGAATTTGTTCGCCGTCACTGAACGAAATGCCTTTACCGTTTTGGCGAGTTGCATTCCATTGCAGGCCGAGAGCGCCTTGTGCTTGGAACATCAGTTCTTGCAGGTACACGCGATTACCGGTGATCAAGTACGCAGCGTAGCCGAGTCCTGGCATGTGAGAGGTGTCAGGCGACCACGGCGTCTCAGCGACGGATGAGTAATAGTTCGGGTTGGCCAAGCGATCCGCATTGTTCACGCCACGATCGTCTAACCACAGAGTTGGACGTGCATCGAGAGTGTAAGGCAAGCCAGTCGCTGCTTCAGCAATATGATACGGAATGCTTGCTGCTGCATCGGAGTTACAGATCGTCAGATCTTGTGCGCGTTTGTCCATCGACATGAAATACATCGCTTCCCACGCTGGCTGAAAGCCAATGTCTTCGCGGAATCCCGTGCCTGGCATATATGTAGTGACTGTGCCTGTCGTCATCGGTACACCACATTTTGCAGAGGCTAGGCTACTTCCCAATGCGCTCAAGTCCGCAGCTGATGGTGTTGCCGTTGGATCGTAGTTTGGAACAAGACGCGATTGAGCCCAAGATTTGCGATCATGTTTAACGAAAACATCGGTGACCGCACCCATCGTGAATGCTTTGTGCCAATGAGCATACGGGTAGTGTTTCAGACTGCTCATGCTAAAGACGTTCGCGCCGGCTTGAGTGATCGTGACGTTATAAGTTTGCGACTTCATTCCTGCGACGAAGCCGAAAGTGTTCGTCACAGAAACTTCAGTTCTGATGTCACCGTTGGCATGCAGACGAATATCGAACTCTGCATGAAGGAGTGACGTCAGAGATTGACGCACGTTGAATTCACTGACGAGCGGGCCGGAAAGGTGAGTTTTCACGGCGCCTGCATTCACTGCAGATTGCAGCGCCTGCTTTGCGCTCGCAGAATAAGTGACTCCACCCAATACAATGCTAACAACGACGTTGTAGTTTGCGTTGTTTAAAACTTGCTGCGCAGTCAAAGCTGAGCCAGCAAGTGGAGCTGTCGTACGAACTAAGTTCATTGCGGCTGTTTGGTTCGCAGCAAGATTCGGAAGTTTTGCTGACAGAATTGCAAATCGCAATGAACCATCGGCGTTGACGACCTTTCCATCCAGCTGAACATCGTAGTTCTGTCCGCCGGATTGCAAAACGAGCCCGGAGGTCGAAGAGACTTCACCCGGAGCAAATCCTTTACCGAAAGTAACGATACGATTGTTTTGCGCAGCCGCCAGATTGTTGACGAATGACATCGTCGTGAACGCGGAGCCCGAAGGAATCGGAGTTGCTGCTGGGGTCGGGTTCGGAGTCGGATTCGGTGTTGGAGCTGGTGTCGACGCGGGAGTTGGTGTCGGAGTCGGAGTCGCAGCTGGAGTCGCAGCTGGAGTCGCAGCTGGCGTAGGTTTTGGAGTAGCGGTTGGATTCGGAGTTGGCGAAGGTGCCGACGCTGCTGATGGACTAAAGACGACGTCGACCCAATAGTTCGTACTTTGGTACGAGCTGTTCGGGAATGCCGACGAGCCATAGCGGTAGACGCCATTGGCGCCGGCTGCTGCACTCAGCGGAGAGACTGAGCGCGCCGATGCGAAGTAACTGCTGTTGGCAGAATACATGCCGCGTGGTGCGTAATACGAAACGACGTATGTCGTGTTCGCTGCGATCGAAACCGGCTGAGCAAACAATGCTTGCTGCCAACCAGAAGCCGATTCGTTAGTGAAGGTCACGCTGGCAAGCAATGTTCCATTTGACTGCCAAAGTTTGCCGATGTGTTGGCCTAGGTTCTGTGGGCCTTTGTAGAAGCGTACACCACGAACGAGACCCGATCGAGAGCTGGAGAACTTCATTCCGAGTTCGACTGCTTGCGCGTCGTTTTCAGTGATTTTTGAAGGAACTGCGTTTGCAGGGAACAGGCTCACAGAAGGCAGCGGTGTCGCAACCGGAGTCGGTGTCGGAGTTGGTGTCGGAGTTGGCGTTGCTGGACGCGGAGTAGGTGCTGGTGTCGGAGTTGCCGCTGGAGTTGGAGTCGGCGTCGGAGCAACAGCTCCGCCTGGTGCTGGCCACGGTGATGGGCGCTCTACTTTCCAGTATGAAGCCGGATAAGGCGACGATGCTAGGAACTGACTGCCTGAAGTCGAATTTGGACCTGAAGCGACTTGAGACGAAGCGAGACCGAAGAATTTGTTGTTGGAGATCGTCGCGACGGTGCTCGTCGCGTTTTGAAGCATGACTGCGCCGCTCTTGTCGTTCAGAAAAATATTTCCTGAAATACGTAAAGAGCTCGGAGAAAGCAGCGAGCCTTCCATGCCGAATGCGATAAAGCGCGAATTGCCTGCGCGCGAACCTTTTTGAATCAAGTTGTTCTGCACGATCGCATTGCCGCCGTTAGGAAACTCAACGAGGTAACTTGCTGTTCCGTTCGTTCCGTCGACGATCACGTTGTTGTCGATAAAGTTATTGGCAGAGCGACTTTTGATGTGATGTCCGACATTGGTAGAGAAGAAGTAGCTATTCGAAACCGAAAGCTGCGTCGCTTTGACGTAAATACCGTGAGTGTAACCATATCCTTCAGGGTAATTTGCAGAGTCACTCACTCCGTTTGAGATAAACTGACTGTTGATAACCACGACGGCGCCAGTACCAGTGCCCATGATGCCGTTTTGATTGGTATGGATGTAGCAGTTGTCTACGGTTAGATTTCCGCCTTCGTATCGAATCGCTGCAGCGTTGGCGCCGTCGGCATTCGAGATTTTCGCGCCTGTAATTTCAAGGTTCGAAAGCGTCACATTGCCTGAGACAACTAAGATTCCTTTACGATTTGGGGCGTTGCTCGATGCAACGATACGAGCTCTGCCACCAACGCCTTTGATATAGAGCTCTTTATTCAAACTTGAAGGGAAGTCGTTGGTATACGTGCCGGCTTGTACTTCAATCGTGTCGCCAGCGGTTGCAGCGGCGACAGCGGCAGTCAGAGTTGCGTAGCTCTTACCGGGTCCGACTGCGAGAACGCGTCCACTTGGAGCTTCACTAATATTGTTAGATGCAATCGAGCGTGTTTTACCTTGAGTTGCCGCCATTGGTGCGCAACCCGCTGTGAAGATGAGTCCTAATATGAGTTCTAAGATGAGACTGCCGACAGTGGCAATTTGCAAACAGTGGTTACGTTCAGCTTTGTTCATGCGATCCCCCTGCTGCCTAGTAAATGCAATTGGCGAACCGATTCAGATGGAATGAGTTCTTGGATAGACCCCAAAACTTGTCGAACTCAGAAAATTAGGCATCTAGATCGACGCACTAAAATGAAAATGTTTGGATTGTTTTTCCACGTTGAGAGTGTTGCAGAATAAATTGCAACAATAAATGCCACACATTTATTAAGAAGCGGTCTAGATAAAGTTTGCGATGCTTCCGAATAATAGAGTGTGAAGAAAACGAAACTCATACTTTCAGTCTGCTTAGGCGTCTCGCTTGTTTGTGGGTGGTCTGTATCCATTGCCTCGACCGGGATCACCTACCAAGGTCGCATTATTAAGCCGAATGGTGAGGCGCTTGAAGGGCGTTCGGTTCGTTTTAAAATGTCGATTTATAGTCCGATCTCTAGCAACTGTCTTCTCTATCAAGAGACGCAAGCGGCGATCGATATGCGTGATTCTAACGGATTGTTCTCGATCACGATGAATGGAAGCGGTTCAACACGAACGGACGCTTCGGGATATTCGATCAGCGAGGTCTTTGATAATCGTCAAACCTTCACGCTGCCGGCGAACTATTGCAATTCTGGAACGACATATGTTTCTGCCGTCGGCGATGAACGTCGTTTGTCAGTATCTTTCAAAGACGAAACGATGACCTCGTGGGAGCAGATCCCAGTTCAAATCATTAACTATGTTCCGATGGCAATTGAGGCGACGCAAGTGGGTGGATTTTCGTCCAAAAACTTACTGCGCTTTGCAGAAGCTGACGGAACTCTAGTGAATACATCTCCGCTTGATAACGACGCTTACACTGAGCTTCTTGCGTTGCTCGCAGGAACTTCGAACTTGTATGAAAAGGCTGGCAGGCTCAAAGGTGTTTCGATTCCGACATTGACTGCAGGGCAAGTTCTTTCATGGGACGGATCTAGCTGGGACGCGATTGATCCAATTGCTGGAGTTCAGGCGTTTGCGAAGGCGGCCTTGCCGACCTGTGCGGCTGGAGAATTTCTTCGCAACAACGGCTCGAACGCATTTGAATGTATCGGCGTTTCGGGAGTGGCTGGCGGTACCGTCACACAAGTCGATACTGGCACTGGTCTCACGGGTGGCGGTTTCACAACGACGGGTACGATCTCGATCGCAGCTGGCGGAGTTGGAACAACTGAGCTTGCTGACGACGCTGTCAACTCAGCAAAGATCGATGACGGAACAATCACGGGCAGTGATCTTGCGACGAACATCGCAATCACTACGAC
>DATLHP010000254.1:0-3703 GCA_035539835.1 Bdellovibrionales bacterium | reverse complement strand
CGTCGGGAGTTCCGTTCTACTTCATCCCTCTTGATCCCGCGAAAAACTTTGCGTTGGTTGGATTCGGTAATCGCTCGAGAACCTATGAGTATCCAGACATCGAAAATGCTCAGATCAAAGTCGTTCCAGGCACGATCTCATATATCCCTGCGGTTGTTCTCGTCAGAGTGAATAACAATACGATTCGCACTGATCTTGCCGCCGATCCAGTTTTGCAGCGCAACCTACAAAAAGAACTCGAAGAGCTCTTTCCGAAATACAAAATCGACTACGGATTCAAGAAGTAAAGAGGTTATCGACCCATATAGTGGGCGCGTAATTTCGGCGAAAACTTCTCGATTGCGTAGCGAAGCATTGTACGCGGCATGATCTTGTAGTGCTTTTTCAAAAAGGCCTCTTCGGCCTTTTGATCTCTGTTTCCAACCTCTCGCAACATCCATCCGACGGCTTTGTGGATAAGATCGTGTTCATCGCGGATAAGTATTTCAGAAACCATCAATGTTTCTGCAAATTCGTTCTGCTTGATGAAATAGAACGTACTCATGATCGCGATTCGTCGCTCCCAAAGGTTCTTTGACTTCGCCATTTTCAACAAAGTTTTTTGTGCTTTCACCCGTCCGGCCGGGGATGACTGAGCTTGCTCAAAGAATACGGGGCCACTGATGTAGGGAGCAGACGAGTCGACCAGATCCCAGTTGTCGACGTGGCGCTTATTTTTAAGGAAGACCTTAAAGATTTTCTCTCGTTTCTTCGGCGAACCTTCGGCGAATTGTTTCGCGAGGATGAACAAGGCGAGAAGGCGTTCCTCATGAATCTTCGAGATCAAAAGTTTTTCCGCCTCTTTCAGAGAGAGGCCTTTGGCTCGAGCTGCGACGGATCGTGTTTCTGGAACCATGACGCCAATAAACTTGTCGCCCTCGGCGTATTCGCCTTTTCCAGTTTTAAAGAAGCGCATGAGGATCGGTGCGCGATCCGGTTTGACGAACTGACGAAGCGCCGTACGTGCTTGAGAGGCTGTGGCGATGGATTTCATTTTTGACTTATGAACGGTTTGGGATTGAAGTTCTCGCATGTACGTTCCATCCAGGTTTAAAGATCAGGGCGACGAGCAAGTTGAAGAAATCATCCGACAGTTCCCACTGGCTACGGTGATATCGGTCGACAATGGATCTCCATTTGTAAGCCACTTGCCGCTCCTGCTCCAGAAAAATGAGAAGGGGCTTGTCCTCGTCGGACATCTCGCCGTTGCCAACCCTCATGCAAAGAAACTTGCGTCGGGCCCGGTCACCGCGATTTTTCACGGACCGAATACCTACATTACTCCGAGCTGGTACTCGATCAACAATGTTCCAACATGGAGTTATGTTGTCGTTCATGTCCGTGGGCGGGTTGAAATGATTCATGACGAAGCGGGGGTTGTCGAATGCGTTCGGCATCTCAGCGATACGATGGAGAAGACTTCAAAGAATCCTTGGGAGTTTTGGATTCCCGATGATTTGCAAAACGGAGTTCTCGAAAAAGCCATTGCTGGTTTTCGCATTCACGTTGAGAACATCAATGCGAAATTCAAGCTCAGCCAACAGCATCCCGAATTAGAAAGAAAGCGTGTCATCGACGCTCTCAAAACTGACAGAGCAGACGAAGCGAGTCACAGTGTCGCGCAGTGGATGGCACAAACTAAAAGTGTTCACAAGACCTCAACGTAATCTCCATAAATAGGATTCGTCGAACCGAGTAGATTGTCCCCCAGCTTTTACATACAACGGGGGATAAAGATGAATTCTGCTGTCGTTCTCGTATCGTTATTGATGGGCGCGGCTTCAAACGCCGAGGGTGATCATGTTCGCCAGGTCAGATGCACAGAAATCCGAGAAGAGCCCGGTGCCCCGACATATGCCTTCGAACTACAACGTCGGGGTCAAACGTACACAGCGAGATATTTGAACCTTCCCGGTGATGAGTCTGTTCCGCCGCAAGTCTTTGCTGAAATCTCTCAATTGCGGTGTCGCTTTCGAAGTGGCGATGCATTTCAGTTCCAATGCTCTAAGCCTGGCGCAAGTATTGAGGGAGTCGAAATTACAGAGCGTAAGCTCTCTCTCATTGCAGACGAGACGATCCGTACTGAATTCAAAGAATTTCGCGCAGTGGGAATCGAAGTTCCAGAATCGTTTCTAGTCTTCCGCTTTGGCCCTGCAGCAACTTGTCGAGTCCGTCGCTGACAGCTCCACGAGCCAAACGATCTCACTCACGCAAATTTGAATTTTAAGCGTTCGCCATATTGCTGGGGTGAGCCTGAGTTAAAGTCGTCGGGTCGGAGGCATCGAGGATGGTACCTGAAGTAGTACTCTTGGACGACAGTATCGACATGCGAACGATGATGGGCAAATTGATTGAGTCCAAGCTTCATATCGCATGCCTGTCCGTTGGGAGTGTGAGGGAGTTTCTCATGCATGATGAAGAGGTCTTGCAAAGCAGACTCGCAATTCTCGATGTCAATCTCGGCGATGAGGAGGCCGGAAGCGGATTGGATGCGTATGACTGGTTGCAAGAGCATGATTTTAAGGGCCGAATTTACTTTTTCACCGGACACGCTAGAGCGCATCCGCTCGTCAACGACGCTGTCGAACACGGCGCTGGCCTTTGGGAAAAGCCAATTGATGCAAGTGAGCTTATCATGAGAATCCGCGAGGTGATCGGAAACACTCCAGAGACGACGACGACGGCGGGGGAACATGAGACTTCTCGAAACCCTACTAAGCACTGATTCCGGATCATTTCTCGTTGGCCTTTACGTCGGATTGAGTGTCGTGATGGGCGTTGTTGCGTTCGGTCTATTCTGGGTTTTTCGTCTGAAAACACTTCTGTATTTCGGAATATCGACGCTGCTAATGTTTTTTGTGCTTGCCGTCGCGCCTCCGGATCCACGGAGCGTCGACCTTGGCGGTCCGGCTTTTCAATTTGGGCACTTCATCATTTTACTCATTCTCTTCTTTTGGTATCGCACTGAGATGTCGATGGAGCGAACCAGTCGACGTCCTCTCGCCCTGATTCGTATGGTCACTTTTTTTGCGGTCACGACCTTTGTTTTGAGGCTGATCGTTATTCTGAGTCCGTCGATGCTTCTCCTCCGTATGACCTCAATCTCATCGATTCTATTTTTGTCGTCTTCAATCGTGCTGATTTTTACCGGCGGCAGACAAACGCGGGGGGAGCGATTGATGAGTGCGGGATTTGTTCTCATATGTCTGCAGTTCATCTTTTTCGGCCTTGTACGGTCTGGAATCATGTCGGTCCCTGATTGGATTGTTCCAGCGGTTCCATACTTTATTGCTTTGGTGCTCACATCTTTCTCGGTTCTTTGTATCTTCGGTCTGATCCTCATCGGAAAAGAAACACGTGTTAGAGAGGAAATTCGGTCCTACGAGAGTACTGCGCGCAACTACCTCGATATGCGCGATCAGATGAACACACCTCTGCAGACGCTCGAGTGCATTCTCCTTTTGTTGAAAGACGGACCTGAAAAGACGGTCCCTGACACTCTTCCTGCATTTACTCACGCGCTGGAAAGGCTTCGTCGGATCAACGACGTTCTCATGCGCTATGAGAGCAAGATGACGACGGAGTAGCGAATGGAAGATCTAGAAAGAATCTTTATCTACAATGCAGAAGCGGTGATCGTCGGGATGTGTATCGGCTTGTTTGT
>DATLHP010000253.1:0-17416 GCA_035539835.1 Bdellovibrionales bacterium | reverse complement strand
AAGGCGGCCCTGTTCGCTCGGCTCGATGGCAGCAACGGAAGACCACGCAAGCAATGCTGCGTCTTTTTGACCGAGACGCTCAAGCTCGTTTGCGAAATGGCGCATAACTTCGAGCTTCGCGTTCTTAGGCGCATACTTCTCAACCAGATTCATCTGAGTTGTCGTTACTTTTCCACGTGCAACGAATGTCGCAAGATCCATCACGACTTGTTCTGTGAACGACACGTCATTCGTATCAGCTTCTGTCGCAGCAAGTTTCGTGTACGCGGGGTTTTTCAAAATCGCGACGAGACTCGCAACCGCTGTTTCTTGGTCGCCTTGATTCAATTGGCACCAAGCAATTCGATGTGCAATCGGACCGCGACGATCCGCTGGTGAAAGTTGGAATGCCGTTTCGAAATCAGATTGAGCTTTGGCGAACTTCGCTCGCGCGAACTGACTTTCGGCGCGGCCCAAATAAGCTGCAGCTAAGACTTCTTTAGAATGACTGCGGTTTCCATCGGCGATCACTTCTTCATAGAGCTTCAGCGCCTGTGCGGGCTGGCGAACGAGAAGATAAACATGGGCCATGTGAATCAAGAGATTACCGCGCTCATTCTTCGGAGTATCGGCCGCAACTTGACGATAGAGTTCAAGGGCGCGCGTGCGATCTTTCAAAGCGCCTTTGCAGTCCTGGCAACCCTGCTTCGCCTCTTCCATTTCGCGAAGACGCGCACGTTCTGAATAAAGATCTGCCAGACGCGAACGCACCGGTGCGAGATCCACTGTTTCGTCTTCGACCGCTTTCTTCAGAGCCGTTTCGAGTTTCTCGATAACGACCGTGTGAGTCTCTGACGTCATTTTCTCAGGAGCGACCTCATCGGCGCGCGAGCGCTCAGCGCCCGTTACCAAAACGATCGCAATCGCGATCAAAAGTCGGATGAGATGTGTTCCATTCAAATACTTACTCATACTGATTGCCTCACGTCGGACCCTGAAAATTTCTCAGTGCTAGTCAGGACACGACGGTGCATTCAGTTACAACCCCAGTGCCGCTCGTCATCTGCGTTCAACCGGCAAGAGGGGTGTTTAACTCGTGATCAGATCGGTAAGTCTTTCAAGACGAGCGCCGCAAATGGGCCGCTCATGGACCCTGAGGTGTGACGTTCAGAGGACGATCTGCAAGATCCTCCGGCGCTGCATCATTTTGTTTTTCTTCGGGCTTTTTGGTTTTCTGATTCATCTCGCGTTCGAAATCTTCGTTGTTGCGGATGATGGCGCCGCCTTCTTGGCGCGGATGTGGCTGAAGATTCGGATCTCTCGGACCCGCGTAGCCGCCGTCTTCTTCGGCATAGATGGAGTTATCAGACCCCGCCACAATGTCGTTCTCTCGTGGATTCATCGGGCACCTCCTATTCTTCAGAGGATAAGCGACCGATGTCTCCAGTCATTGATGGCGGGTCGAAGATCGTATGTCGTTATTTGCGCATGCGTGGGTTGTTGCGCTTGATCATCTTCTTCTTTTTAGCAATGCGCTTTTTGCTATTACGAGCTGCTGGATTTGTCTTACGAGACGCCTTCTTTTTGCGAGCCATTTTATTCTCCTTAAATCTAGGTCCTATCGCTAAACCATAGAGAATAACTGTCGCGAAGACAAGGCCTCCGCATTAATGCGTCGGAGCTGGAAATACTGACGGAGACGATGTCGTTCCCGACGTCGTATTGTCCGCGTCGATGAATGCATCGACATCATCAGGAATACCATCGCCATCCATATCGTTTTGATTGGTATTCGGAGCACCGAAGCCAAGTGTGTTCGGAGCCGTGAAGGCGGAAATACCCATCGATGTACCTTGGCTAGTGTTCGGATTATTCAACGGCGTTACAAGCGGCGATCCCGGCGTTAACGACTGATTTCCCGGTGTCATAGGCTGAGCTGTGTTCATTCCCGTTGCGTTGGTGGTCCCGACCGGCGCATTTCCGAATGTGTCTGGAGATGTTTGCGGTTGCGTTCCAAATGTTGATTGAGGAACAGCACCCTCCGTGCCCGTCGATATCGATGAACCCGCTGAAACAGCGGGACCCGTCGGAGCCAAAATCGCTGACTCAGGAGACATTGGATCCGTCGGTGTGGTGAATTGAGCGACTTGATCTGCCGGCGCAGGCGCTGCGAAAACATCGGCCGGTGCCGCCGTCTCGGGAGCAGCAAATTGCTGTTGTGTCGCCGCAGGTTGTTCAACTGGAGCCGGGATTGCGAATTGCTCTTGTGTCGGTTGAGTTGCTGGCTGAGTTACCGGCGCGGCCGGAGCCGCGAATTGTTGCTGTGTTGGTTGAACCACCGGTACTGCAGGTGCGACCGGCGCGGTCGCTGCTGATTGAGTTTGCGTCGGTTGAGTGCCGAATGAAGATCCGGTTGTCGCTGGAGCAGAAGGAGCGGCCGATTGTGTTTGCGTCGGAGCAGAAGTCTGCGCATGCGCTGCTCCAATCCCCGACATCAAAATCATGAGAGCCAAGCGTGCTTGAGTTTTCATATTTTTCCCCCTCCTGCTTTCGTCATCGTACTCCAACTCGAAGTCGATGAGTGCGCAGGTGCGAAGGAACCTAACTTTCGATCGCGACGTCGACGAGTTGAGGTGTAAGGAGACGAATCAGATCTTGTGGATTTATCTGAACAAGAAATCCACGAGCTCCGCCATTGATTAAAATCAAAGGCAGATCAGCGATCGTTTTTTGCAGATAGATGGGCATTTTCTTACGCGTACCGAATGGCGAGGTGCCGCCGATTTGATAACCCGAATGACGATCTGCCACTTCGGGTTTGCAAGGGGATATGGTCTTTACGCCAATTTGTCGCGCCAATTCCTTCAAAGAAACTTGGCGATCTCCGTGCATCAGAACGATGAGCGGCTGCTTCGAGTCGTTCTCCATCACCAACGTTTTAATAACGGAGTGTTCGGGAAAACCAAGTTCGCGCGACGACACCGCTGTGCCGCCTTTTTCTTCATAGCGATAAAGATGAGGAACGAAAGAGACACTGCCCGCTCGAAGCGCATGGATGGCGGGAGTAACGGGATATTTGGCGTCTTTCATACGGTCAGTTTGTAGCGTAGCGATCCAAGTAGTCAATTTCGTCGAGTGTCACGAACGTGTAGCCTCTGCGGCGCCACTCGGGAATGAGCTTTTTGAGCATTTGGACGGACTGGCCTTTGAGGTCGTGCATCAACACGATACCACCATCATGGAGATCGGTCTCATTCAGATAGCCTTGTGCGCATTCGTCTACAGTCAGGCCAGCGCTCCAGCAGCGCCAGTCGGCGGCCGTCGCGACACTTCCATCCGAGCGACGAGTGATTTTGTCGCCGCCAATGTCCCAATAAATCGGGCCGATGTACTCGCGCAATACGGAATCTTGATTCAAGTAATCCGCAAAACCCGCCTGCCAGGCTCCGCCCGGTGCGCGGAAGTACAATCGTCCTCCGGGTTGCGTATAGGGTTCGATCGCCGTGTTTGTTTTCGCTACTTGCGCTCTCAGAGCTGGCCAGCCTTGTTCCGCAACGAGCTTTGGAAGATTGGGATGTTCAAACGTGTGATTCGCGATGACGTGGCCGTGATCCATCATCTTTTTTAATGTCGCCTCTTGCCCGCGAACTTGCTTCCCTTGGACGAAAAAAGTCGCCTTGATTCCTTCGGCTCGAAGGTAATCGAGCATTGGTTCTGTCACTCCTCGGGTGGGGCCGTCATCAATCGTCAGGGCGATTTTGTGTCGAAGACCGACCCGCAAAATGCTTCGTTGTTGAAAAAGATCAGCCGCATCTTTCGACGATTGCACTCCGCCGCTGTCCTGCGAACAAGCGACCAAACCAAGCCCAGAAGCAGCAATCAACAATACCGAAACGACTGATTTCATTATCACTCCGTGTAGCGATCGAGCGACTGAACTTCGTCGAGAGTGACGAACGTGTAGCCCTTACGACGCCATTCAGGGATGAGTTTCTTGACCATTTCAACCGTGTTGATTGAAACGTCATGCATCAATACGATTCCACCATCGCGACGGTCTGTTTCACGCGAGTAACCTTGCGCGCACTGTGCAACCGAAAGGCGTTTTCCCCAGCAATCCCAGTCTGCCGCTGTCGCGAGCGATCCGTCTGCTGAACGAGAGATTTCGCCGCCGATATCCCAGAACATTGGGCCGACATACTCGCGAAGATCTGCGTCGCGGTTCAAGTAATCAGCGAAATCGGCTTTCCATGCACCATGCGGAGCACGGAAGTAAAGACGCCCACCTGGCTGCGTGTAAGGTGCAATTGCGTCGTTTGTCGCTGCGATTTCCTTACGAAGAACCGACCATCCCTGATTACTGACAGCGCGCGGAAGGTGCGTGTGATGCTGCGTATGATTGGCAACGACGTGACCGTGGTCCATCATCTTCTTCATCGTCGCCTCTTGTCCCGGAACATGAACGCCGTTGACGAAGAATGTCGCCTTAATGCCTTCTTCGCGAAGATATTTCAGAAGCGCTTCGGTTGTTCCCTTAGTAGGACCGTCATCGAAAGTCAGAGCGAGTTTCTTGCTGAGACCGACGCGAGAAATACTTGAGCGCTGGAAGAGATCGGCAGCTTCTTGTGATTTCGTCACGCTCTGTTGTCTATCCGCTGAACAGGCCGAGAGCGCTGCGACCGCGCCGATGATTGTCAGTGCCTTCGATACTAATTTCATACTCACTCCGTCTTCTCAAAAGAGCCGTTGTCTCACGGCATGTCGTGCTCACTCTTTTGACACTCTTCAACAGCCGTGCCGAAGCATCCTGAAATTTCTTTACTTACGTCCTCAGACTCAACAATGCTGAATAGGAGGTTCGAAAAAATGGAAAAACGCCTCTTTATCGGAGTTCCGGTCATCGTCGGTCGATCACTCGAATCGGCTCTGAAGAAAACTCGCATCACAGCACAAAAACGAGAGATGGAATTCGAATGGACTCCGTCGGCCAACTTTCACATCACCCTGTCTTTCATTGGCGCAACCCCAGAGGATCGACTTCCACTACTAGAAGAGCTGTTGACTGCGATCGCCGCACGTAACCCCGTGGCCGAAACTTCGATTCGAGGAATGGGCGCATTTCCTGATGAGCATCATATGAGAGTGCTTTGGGTCGGCGTCCGAAAGAGCCGAGCCCTCTCTGCGTTGAATGAGGACCTACGCACCACTTTGGTCGCAAACGGTTTTCCACAAGACGAGAAAGAGTTCATTCCTCATCTGACCATCGGAAGACTCAGAAAATCGCGCTCAGGAAAAGATCTATTGTCTCCCTATGTCCGAACTCAGTTTGGAGACCTCGAGTTCAACGAGATCACTCTCTATGAGAGTCGTATGTATTCAGGTCGACCTCACTATGAAGCACTCGGCCGCTTCAAACTGAATCCAGATCTCGATCTTGCCGACGAGAGTGATGTATGAAAACCGGAAAGACGTCGCGATCAATGCAACTTATTGGGCTTGCGGCAAAGCTCGGTCGCTCTGAACTTTCGCAAACGATCAAAGACAAACTCAGTCAAGGAATCGACCAGGTCACGTCGGGCCGACTCGGAACTCGGATCGAGCAAGCTCGTATGATTGCCGAGAACCTGTCTCAAATGAAGGGCGCCGCGATGAAAGCCGGCCAACTCTTAAGTCTCGATGCCGCGGACTTTCTTCCGCCAGAAGCCGTCGATCTTTTGACGAAGCTTCAGGGACAGGCTGATCCCCTACCATGGACGACAATGCGCGAAGTCCTCGAAAGCGAACTCGGGCTAGATCGTCTCGCTGATTTCAGCGGTCTTGATCCAAATGCCGCAGCGAGTGCGAGCATAGGACAAGTGCATCGCGCGAAACTTGCCGGTAAAGATGTCGCTATCAAAATTCAATACCCAGGTGTTGCCGAATCTATCGACTCAGATCTCGCGATGTTAAAGACAATTGCCAAGAGCGGCCTCATGCTCAGCGGCCGCAAGATGAATCTCGATGAGGCCTTTGATGAACTATCGCTCGTTTTACATCAAGAGGCAGACTACGAAAACGAGC
Source organism: Bdellovibrionales bacterium (assembly GCA_035539835.1). Lineage (GTDB taxonomy): Bacteria > Bdellovibrionota > Bdellovibrionia > Bdellovibrionales > JAMPXM01 > DATLHP01. The sequence continues at coordinate 11,377 of DATLHP010000253.1, read as the reverse complement.
TCAAGAACATGCAGGAGTACTCTCGTTTTCTCGAAGACAGCGATGACTTTGTTGTGCCTCAAGGAATCGAGTCGCATTCGACAAAACGAGTGTTGGCGATGAGCTGGGAAGACGGGCTTCCTCTTGCGGACTGGCTAAAAACGAATCCATCGCGAGAATCACGAGAGCGTATTGGCCGGCTCATCATGGATCTCTACTACAAAGAGTTCTACGAATGGGGCTTCGTTCAAACTGATCCCAACTATGCGAATTTCCTTATTCGCGAGCGTCGGGATATGCCCGTTCAACTGGTCGTTCTCGATTTTGGCGCGGCTCTTCGCTACACCGAAGAATTCCGCCGCGACTACAAAACACTTGTTCGCACTGTCGTCGAAGGAGATCGGCAAGAGACTCTAGATGCACTCGTTCGATTTCAACTCATCGATCAGCGCGAAAGCCGAGAGGTTATCGATAAACTGATCAACGTGGTTCGTCTTGGCTTAGAGCCGTTCGAAAAATCGCGGCAGCCGTTTCGTTTCAGCGATGCCGATTACTCGCGTCGTAATCGCGAGGCCCTTCTGACATTTACTCAGAGCTTGAAATACTCTCCGCCTCCAAGACGTCTGATTTTTCTGCACAGAAAACTCGGCGGCGTCTTCGCCTTCTTAAAGAGGCTCAATGTCGAAATCGATCTAACGCCTTACTGGGTGCGGCTTTCAGCCTCGTGGTAAATGCCGCCATCTTCCAACTTGTTCGTTGAAACCGTCGCGTTTACCGCGCCGTCCTTTTAGCTACCTTCAAATCCTTGTCTGCTCTGGTGTTTTTCGAAACAGCAATGGAGGCTTGGGTAGTTCATTTGATCAAGGAGGCATTAAAATGAAATTGAATGCGGGACTCGTCGCTCTGACTCTGGCTTTCGGCTCGAGTGCAATGGCGGCAGACATTTTCGTGCGGGACGCACGCGGTACGGACCTCTCGAACTCGCAAGTGAGTCATATCACTGAGCAAGTGAAAAAGGCCGTTTCAAAATCAGAAGAAAACAGACTTGTCAGCAACGAGCGCGACGCGGAATTCGTTCTGTCGCCGTCGGTCGTCCAACGTGGTGATCAAATGGTTCTCAGAGTCGAAAAAGAGAAGCGTGGCGACATCGTCGCGATGAGTGAGCAAAACATTGACTCATCAGGCGTCGCAGTCACTGATGCCTACGCCGTCACTGAAATCGCGCTACGCGATGATTCCGCTGGTTCGACATCAGGTACGACATCTTCAGAGAAATCAGTCACCGCATCGAAAAAAACAGTCACGAAGTCATCGAGCTCTAAAGGCAAAGCCGCTGCTGCCGCTGGCACAGGCGCCGCGGCCGGAGCAACAGCGTCTGGAACGACTTCGAGTGGCAGCGACGAAGGGATTTTGAACCGTGAGGCCGGAGCAAACGAACTTCGTGCTCCAAGCCCTCGCACGACAGGCATTGATCGCAAAGGATATTTCGGTCTCGGCATCGGTTCGAGCTTCGCGCAGAGTCTTGAAACTGACACTCCGCTGTTCAACGTCAACTTCAGCTACAACCGAAATATGGGTCGCATCTTCACCCTCAAGGGGATCGTTGATGCCAACCTGTCTACTGGTAGTGAAGATGCTCGTTGGTTGAACTTTGCAATCGGCGGAGACTTCTTCCCCGCGCAAAGTCTTTTCAACTACGGCGCTCCTTATCTCTCAGTGGATGCTGGTTACTCGTTTGTCCGCGATGCCGATTCGAATACCGAGAATGCCCCAGCGCTCGGTGTCGGTGCCGGCTTCAAGTTCCAAGCGATGAAACTGAATTGGGACCTGAACATTCACTACAGCTATTTAACGGAAGAGATCGAAGGCGAAAACCCTTCGATGATCGGCGCTCGCTTCGCGTTCAACTTCTAATTTGATCGATTGAGAATGCCGGTTCGATTCTTCGAGCCGGCATTTGTTTTTAGAACGGCAGACAGTACATTTCGAGTCTGTCGTCACTCCAGAGAATCTTTTGTACTCGACGTGTGAACTCTTCAGGCGCAATCGGATCCTTCGGCGCCACTTTGCTCGCATTCGCTTTTAAAAGCTCACGAACGACCGGTATCCCCGGCTCCTGACACTGGAACAAGCTCGTCACTTTGCGCGCGGTTTCGCGGTCGCCACGAGATAATAGGTCATAGAGTCCCTCAGCCTCTGACTTGTGGAAGGCGGCAATGCTCGCTAAACGAGCCTGACGAGCATTGGTAACGAAACTGGCCATGACCTTCAAGATATCTGCCCGATTCGCGCTGATTTTGAATGCGCCTTGAACAATAGACCACGCCAAAAGTTTTCCACTGCCGATAAAGTCGGTCGTCGGCGGCTCACCAAACTTCAGAATCCAAGAGAAGATGGCCTTTTGAATACGTTCGCCATCCGCCTTACCATTACCCATTTTTTTAATGAATGGCTGAAGGATCGGAAACGCACGCCAGAGTTCATCGTCATCAAGCAAATCGTTCGAATTCGTGTCGTGACGAGAAAACAGATTCTCAGCGTAATGAAGAATCGGAATCATCGCACGAAGCTCAGATGAGTCGACGGGCTCTGTCGTTAGCCCGCGTGTACGGCCAGCCAGCATCATTCCATCGACGACACTCAAGTAACGTGCGCCAGTTTTATCAACCTTCATCCACTTCACCATGAGCGGAAGATTGCTGAAGTTCGAATTGAAGTTCTTAATGAAAAAGACTTGGAAGCATTTGAAATCGAGCTTCAACTTACCGAGAACATCTTTCTTCAAGTCGGAGCGGCCGCACTTCGCATCGACTGCGCCTTTGTGCACTTTGTCTGCTAGTTGTCCGCCGCCAAGAACGAAATGGAACCACTCCACTGTTTCATTCAAGCTCATGTAAGCACTGCCGTCGCTCGTCGACGTGAAGATGCTAGCTTCCATGAACGTGCGAGCGCCCGCCGTCTGATTTCGAACATCCATGAGATTGAGCTCACGACCGAGCGTCTTAATATCGAAGTACACTTCGTTGGCTTCCGACTCAGTGAGACCAATCAAGGACTTCGCAGCCTCCGGGTCGTGCGGATACCCGCGAAGAACGACGGCCACAAGAGACTTCACCGCATTCAAGAGGATCAGATCGTCACGATTCACTCCTGGTGAAATCGATCGCGGCAAAACAATGAGTCGGTTCAAATCGTCATGAGGAAGCGGACGTACATACTGAAGAACAAAACTTAGCAACGCATCATCATCCGCAAAGTCTTTAGCAAGATCCGTTGTTTTCGCTTTTTCATCGGCACGCATTCGGGCCAAGATCGCCTTATGACCATTGAGCCAGCCATTCACAACATCGCGCAGGCGAGCCAGCTGAATCGGCCCGAAAACCCGCGCTTTGTCGTTCCAGTCCGGATTCGAACGTCCGTAGAGAATTTTTCCGAACAAGATTGGAAGCATGTCTTTCAGAGTCGATGGCGTTAGCTCAAGCGGGAGCGCATCGACCTTCGCCAGCTGATCAATCAGAGTTTCGAAGTTCGCACGCGGAATGCCTCCCGAGGCTTTTCCGACTCTAACGCCCGTCTCGATGATATTGAGAACGTCGCCAATCAATGGCTCGACCGGATCAAAACCTGTCGTCAAACGATCATCGCGTTCAATAACGTCGTAGCGCAGGCGAAGGGCCACCGACCAGACCTTCGCGGCATTGTCGAGGACCGCAGTCCACTCTGTTCCGAGAATCGCGCGATCGTCTCCACCAACAAGAACGCTCTTTGCTGTTTCGACCAACGGAAGATATTTTTGAACGATGTCGTTTTTGAAGCCAAGTTTGCGGATGCTTTTTAAAAGCTCACGCGTTGTCCAAGTCGGGCGGCCGCCTTCGGCCAACTCAAGCTCATCTGAAACCGTTTTGATAAGATCCGCCATCGCATCGGCGGCGGCTTTCGCCTTACCTGCATTGGCATTTTCAGGGCCAAAGAAGACGAGTGGAATATGCGGAGTCAGCGCAACGGCTTTTGGTTTCAAACGCAGCAGCACTTCGCTGACTTTTGCGAACTCAGCTTTGGTCATCGCGCGATCAGAGCCGCCGATGAAGAGGCGCTTGAGCTTCAGGATCTCTGACATGATCTCGCGTGAGTCGCGTGCGTACTCAGAATCTTTTTTTACGAGGTAGTCTTTCAAGAACGTTGCGAGCTCACCCTCAGTGTACGAAGTAGCGCTCTTTGAGCCGACGACGTGGCGGGTGAAATCCTCGAAAGCAGAGACCGTACAGTCGATGGATGCACCAATATCAGCGCTACCATCCGCGAGCCAATTTTTGACATCTTTTGGGAGGTTCTTAAGGCAAACCTGACCTTGCTGCTGTTTTACAATGGCAGGCTTTTCGGCCCGATTGGCCGGCTGATCGCCCAATAGCCCACACCCGGAAATCAGCATAACTGCTGACAATCCCAGGATAAAACCCGAGGCCCGAAGTGTTAAAGTCTCCATCCAAGTGCGCCGCATGCCCTCATCCGTCGCGAAAGGCGTCTGAATACCGCTCTTAAAGAGTGCAAGGCAAGGTCCACAAGCCCAAGTATTGGCACCCTATACATTCGACTTGAGAGTGTTTTGGATTGCCCATCGTTTCCGATGTTTCTTACACTGTGCCCACATGAAAAACGAAGCCCACGCAAGCCTTTGGCAGCATGCCAAACAATCTCTCGAAGCGAACATACGTGAAACTGATGAGGGCGCATTTCTAGCCGCGGGATCGCATCAATTCGGAAGCCTATGGACACGCGACTTCTGTTTTGCGGTTCGCGGGCTGATCGCTATCGATCGACGCGATGTTGCCGAAAATCATCTGAGCATGCTCATTCGCACCCGACGCCCAGAAGATCACGTGATCGCGCGAATCATCGAATGTGTTCCGTCAGCTCGCCGTGTTGTCACACACACCGTGTTTCGTTTTCTACCTGAGGGATTAAAGCGTATTCCGATGAAGTCTCCGCTCAAAGCAGAGCATCTCGGAGAGCACGGAACGATTTCGATTGATTCAAACGCTCACGTCCTACGCTCGTCTGCGGATGTTTTGCGCGCAGGGGGAACCGAGTGGTTTGAAAAGCATCGCGATGGACTTCAGGACGTTTTGAATTTCTGTCTCGAAAGAACGGCCGGTGGCACTCGCCTTGTCGAGCAAGGACGATTCGAAGATTGGCAAGACAGCGCCGCACGCGAAGGAAAAACCTCTTACGTGAACGTATTGCACTTGATTGCATTCAACAGCGCACGAGAAATGGGGCTCAAGCTTCCTGCATCTGCCGATGGATTTGCCGATCTCGTTCGTCGTGAATTTTACGATCGTCGCCATGGTGTTTTTCGCGCTCACCACACGATAGATGTCACCTCGCTCGACGCCAATGTTCTTGCGATCAACGAAGTTCTTGATGCAAACGAACGAGTCGTCCTTTACGGTGCGCTCAAAAACCATCCGCTCTGGTCACGCGCGGAAATTCCCGGTGTGTCGAGCTTCCCAAATTATCCAAAAGATTGGATCAGCTGGACGTGCAAATTCGTCGGGCTTCACCACTATCACGACAACATGCTGTGGACGTGGCTTGCCGGCCAAGCCGCAAAATCAGCCGTAGTGAGTGGAGACATCACCGAGAGTGATCGCATCTTCGAAATTCTCGCTCGGAATGCCGAACGCGATAGTGGCATTGGCGAAATCCATCGCCCTGAAAAAGGACTTCCGCTCTTCGAAAATTTTCTTTATCGATCAGAACTTCCATTTAGCTGGGGATCGGGATGCATTTTAGAAGCTCTGCATGCTCGAAGAAGCACCTGAGCGAATGTCACGCTGACGAGTGCAATCTTTGACCTGATCGGTGATCGCAATATCAAAGCCGAGCTCAAAAAGAATATCGCAGCTAGCAACACCTGAGCGTTCTTCGTCAGGACTGACCTGAAACGAATTTGCACTCGCAAGTTTTCCGGCTGCCTGAACTTCTCGCACGATTTTTTGATTGTGAAGCCGTGGGTTGAGTTCGATCGCGATCAGCCTTGGATCACCGAGTGTCAGCGCCCAGCGAACATCTGCTTTGCGAAGTGCATAATAGATCAGGTTCACATCAGGAGCGAGCGTGCGCACTTTTTCATAGTTGCTCTTGAGTTCTTGAGTCTGAAAATAGACCCATTCCACCGCTTTGTATTTCTGTACGAGATCGATCGCGGGACGAATGGCGTCGGGAGTCTTAAACTCAGGTGCAATGACGACGTTTTTCACCGACCATCTCAGTAATTCTTCGAATGTCGGAATGATCTCAGAGTTCGTTTTGAATCGACAATTTGAGAGTTCCGAAAACTTGAAGTCACTCACTTTGCCGCGGCAGTTTGTGGCTTTTTCGAGTCTCTCGTCATGATATACGACCACGACGCCGTCTTTTGTTACTCGGAGATCGGTCTCAACGATGCCAGCCCCGTCGATAACGGCCTGCTTGAACTGGGTCATCGTATTGCCCCGTCCGCTCAAAGCTCCGCCTCTATGCGCTCCGACCTGGATACCAGTCGATAAACGATCTTTTAACGAAGCGTCGTCAATAGATTGAGCAGCGGCGACAGAAGTCGCCGCCAGAAAGATGGCGAGTGCTAAGACTTTCGATTTCATGGATTTCTGAGGCATCTGGAACACAGTATTGCAATTAGCGAACCGAAACGATCTCGTATTCGAGAGTTTCTTTGCCGGTATCTACGAGAGCGAGATCGCCGGCCACACGACCAACGATCGCTTCGCCAAGCGGAGATTTAGGTGTGACGATCTGCACGCGATGACCCTCAAACTCAACTGACGTGCCTCCACCCTGCGGAAGCATGAAAGCCCATACGGTTTTCCCATCATGGTCGAGTTCAGCAAGCGCCGTCGCCGCAATTGGACTATCGGCCTTGAAGTTCTTTGGCTCTAAGAATCTTAGCAAGAGAATGAACTGCTCGAGTTCGCCGACGCGTTTGGCTTGAGCTCCAGCGAGATAAGAAGCCTCGAGCCCGCGCGTATCATACTGGTCTTCGGCTTCACTCTCTTCGTGAGTCGCCGCTTCGTAGGTATTTTTCGCCGCTTGAGCGAGCGCTGCACGCTCAGCCTCGGCCTTCTCTAGAATTTTTTGAACGAGGATCTTTTTGTCCATTCATGAACAGCTTAGATGATCTCGTAGATTTTTGATAAGAAAAAACCCGAGCTGTTTCCAACTCGGGCTCCAATCAGACTATTTCAACTAAGGATGTACTGATTGCCCCTCGATTATTGATTACAGAATGGAAGCTGCGGCATGATCTGACAGAGCATGTCGCACATCGCTTGGTCGCCGAGCGGACAAGCGCCGCCGCCACCTGTTGGCTTTTCAGCAACAGTCACTTTCAATGAAGTTGCGACTGTTCCTGATGAGTCTTTCACCGAAACTGTCGTTTCACCGAGAGCCGTTGCAGTGAATGTACCATCTGCAGCGATCGAACCAACGCCAGCGTTCGAGCTTGAGTACTCGTAGCCGCCCGAACCATTGACGCCCGAAAACTTCATCGTTTCGCCGACCGCGAGAGTGCCCGCTGCCGGAGCAATGAAGAGCTTCTTCGACATCAACGTATTCACAGCTGCAGATGCATCGACGCGGCAATCACATGCCGTTTCGATTTGTACCTGCGCACCAGTTGTTTGCAAGAGAGCGCGGGCTTGTGCACCTGTGAGGCTTGGATCTTGCGAGAGGAGAAGGGCGACCATGCCTGAAACGAGTGGCGTTGCCATCGAAGTTCCAGAAAGGTTGTCGTACTTGTTGCCTGGGAGCGTGCTCATGATCGTCAGACCCGGTGACGCCAAGTGAACTGTGCGACGACCGTAGTTTGACCAAGATGGCTTTTCATCGGCCGAACCCGAAGCTGCGACAGTGATGGTGTTCGCGAAGCCAGAGTTGGCTGGGTATACCTCTGTAACGTCGTTCGACTTTCCGTCGTTCGCCGCAGCAGCAACGAAGATGACGCCGGCATCGTCAGCACGCTTAACAGCATCAACCAACGGTTGTGCTTGCGAACGACCGATTGTCGCGCCCCAAGAAGCAGAGATCACGTCAGCTTTCTTTTCGATCGCGTAATCGATTGCTTTGATCGCTGCGTTCAAATCACCAGACCCGTCTTCACCGAGGAAGCGGATGGGCATCATCGATACAAGCGGGCTCATACCGATTACACCACCGTCAACGAGACCAGTCGCACCGATAATGCCGGCGCAGTGAGTTCCGTGACCAGGGTTCGCCTGACCAGTTTTATCGTATGGATCTGCATCGTTTTCTTTGAAGTCGTAGCCAGGAACCGCGTTCAGCTTCAAGCTTTCGTGATTCGAATCCATGCCCGTGTCGATGATAGCAACGACAACGCTGCGTGATCCTTTTCCAGCTTTTGCCCACGCGCCTTCGGCGTTGACCTTCTTCAATGCCCATTGCTCTTTGAGGGCTTGCGCATCGAACGGAGCCGCTAACGCTTGAATGCGAACGTTCGGTACAACGTACTCGACATTCGAATCAGCAAAGAGACGCGCGAGTGTCTTCACTTCGTTCGCCGTGATCTTTACTTTCGCCAGCTGTGCTGTCGGGTTGTTGTCGAGAACGCGAACTTGCGCGATCGAGTTAAGGCCAGCCACTGAGAAGATCGCGTTGCCACGATACTTAACCAGATACTCGCCAGGAATTTTTTGTGCCGGTGCTGCGAGTGCAGAACCTACTGAGAAAATGACCGCGGCAATCGAGCCTACGATCGAGAAAGCAGTCCTTCGCTTCATAACTATACCCCCCGGGGATTCATTGAGATGAGTTAGGTTACTGCCGACTTAGGTCATGACAAACTGAGATTGAGCTGGTTTGTGCGATGCATTTACCACTCTAGACTCGCCTTAGGTCCAGCCTAACTCTCGGACCTTGATCGGGGATTTTCGCGGGAGTAAAGACGCCGCAGAGACTTTACAGCTCGGCGTGACGGAATGCTGCGATCACGGCTGGCGATCGATCAAACATTTTCACTTCACCTTGATCGAGCCAAAGAACTCGGTCGCAGTATTCGAGAGTCGCGAGTCGGTGCGCGATGATGATTTGAGTGCGATCGGCAAAGAATTTCTTCGTCGCCTGAACAAGAATCTCTTCTGAGCGAGGATCTACGGCACTCGTCGCTTCATCCATAATAACGACGGGCGCATCCTGAAGAAGGCAACGAGCCATGCAGAGAAGCTGCCGCTCTCCCGCCGAAAGATTTCTTCCGCGTTCTTCAATCGGTGAATCGAGGCCCTGGGGCTGAATCGAAATCCATTCAGTGAGACCGACGCGATCAAGAGCCTCGGTCAATTCAGAATCCGTGTGAACATGAGTCAGATCGAGATTCTCTCGCACAGTTCCTCTAAAGAGAGTCGCCTCTTGCGAAATCAAGGCAATCGAACGCCGGAACAGTGAAAGATCAACGCGAGCGTGATCCGTGTTTTCAGAATCATTCGGCAGCTGACCATCGATTAAAATTTTTCCGCTCGTTGGTGGATACAGATGGAGAAGCGCTTGCACAAGGCTCGTCTTGCCACTCCCCGTACGACCGACGATGCCGATCTTTTCTCCTGGTCGAATTGCAAACGAGATCCCTTTGAGAACGAACGGCGACTCATCGTCGTATTTCAACCATAGATCTTCAACCTGTACTGACGCTGAAGCCGCATGCGCAAGCTTTGTTCGTTTCAGCGCCTCTTCTTCATTGGTCGCGTACACAGGATGTGAAGTCGGGAATTCTCTCCAAGATGGCAGACGCGCTCCACGTTCGAGATCACGGCGAAGATAGTCATCGAGACGTTCAACTCCGGTCATCGCTTCTTCGAGCTGTGCAAGCCATTCGAAAAACATTTGAAGGCTCGTTCCTGACAGAATGATGAACGAGAAGGCGACGCCCAGCGAACCGACCGTCAAAAGCTTTTCTTGTACCAGCCAGTACCCAGCAAGACCCGTCGCCAAAAGAAGAACTGAGGTCATCGCATTCATTTGCAATGAGAAGCCGTAGATCGCCTTCGAAGTTTTGATGCGTTGATCAAGGTAGCGTCCGTTGTTTTCAATAAAGCGCCTGAAGAACGAGCGCTGACGTGCGAAGACACGAATCGTGCTAGCACCTTGAACGGTCTCTGCAAAATGTGCGATCGACGGAGAACGACTCGCTGATAGTTCGCGGCGACGCTCACGAAGGCGATCACGATTGAGGCGATAGATCAAATAGTCCAAACAACCAATGACCACAACGATCGGCAAAAACTTCGGACTCGCGATCGTCACCAGCACTAACATACTGACGAGATCAAAAACGATCGCGAAAAGTTCTGCCAGAGGGCCGCCGAATAGCCTAAAGACGTTTCCGTAGTCGCTTGAAAAACGGGTCACGATGCGACCGACGGGATTTCGATCGAAAAAACCAATTGGAAGCCTTGATGTGCGAATCGTCACTTCATCGTAGATACGGCTGATCGCAGATGCCGACAAACGCGAGAAAAGAATACGAAATGCCGTCGTGCATACGAAACCAACTAGTGTGACCAAAGCCAAAACGTTGATGAACTCGGTCGCTTCGATTTCGTTTCGATGATCAACCCAGTACCCGATCAGGTTCGCGTTCGAGAGCAATAGAAACCGACCAACGAGACCGACGACCAAAAGCACTGCAATTGGAGCAAGGAACGGTCGGTAGGCGAAAAACAATGTCTCGACGACATGTTTTGAATAGCGGCCATGGAAGGCCGATTCATCATCATGGAAGGTTCGCGTCGCTTGTGGCACTCACCCTCCTTTGGCTTGCGGCGAATTCTCGAACTCGCTGCGATTTATCCAGAATCTCGTTGAATCGACCCTGCTCAGTGATTCGGCCTTGCTCAATAAAAAGAACGCGATCGACTTTTTCAAGAATCGACAGCCGATGCGTGACAAGAATTCGAGTTTGGCCTTTCCACTCGCCGTCGATCAGTTCATCGATGATTTTTCTTTCGGTATCGACGTCCACGGCGCTCAAACAGTCGTCCATCAAGATAATCGGTCGGCCAAGGTAATGAGCACGTGCCAAAGCCACTCGTTGCTTTTGGCCTCCGGAAAGATTGACTCCTCGCTCGCCGATGACCGTATCAAGACCATCTGAGAGATGTTCTCCATTGATTCTAAATTGTGCGCTCTTCAAGGAATCGAGAACCTTTTCATCTTTCGAAAGATCATCGCTGTAACTGAATAGAATGTTTTGTCGAAGCGAGGCGCTCATAACGAAACCGTCTTGAGAAACGAAGGAAAACCGTCGACGCCGCTTCTCAATCGACCAACCAGAGACGTCTTCGCCGCCGATCTGAAACTCACGGAAAGTCGCATTCGTCTCGCCGACCAAAGA
>DATLHP010000252.1:0-5446 GCA_035539835.1 Bdellovibrionales bacterium | reverse complement strand
GTACGAAGCATCTTCTTCCGCACGGTGGAATTGGCCCGCCGGAATTTGCAAATGCTGAACGAGAGTGCCGAGTTTGTAATTCGCGAGACCCGGATAAACTTTGCGAGCGATCGGAAGCGTATCGAGAATGATTCCGCGTGGAGACGACGTCTCATGCTTTTTAATATCTGCAATGAGGAACTGAGCATCGAAAGCTGCGTTATGAGCAACCAACGGATCGTTCCCGCAAAACTCAGCAAAAGCATCAAGGACATCCGTGATGCGTGGTTGGCCTATGAGCATTTGGTCGGTGATGCCGTTTACTCGTGAGGCAGCTTCTGGCATCGAAATCCCTGGATTGACCAAAGTCGCGAAAATGAGTTCGGGTACGCCTGTTTCGCTGAAGCGAACAGCGCCGATTTCGGCGATTTGATCTACACCCGGAAGGGTCCCTGTCGTCTCTAAGTCAAAAGCTATGAATCGCATCGTTTTTTAATATCAGAGGGCCATGCTAAGATTCAAGGAAACGAAGGGCGAAAAGTGTTTAAGAAGGCCAAGCCGCCGGAGGCTTCGGTTTTATTTGAGACGAGCGATGGGGAAAAGCCCGTGGAAGCAGGTTTTTCAGGGGATATTTCTCTTCTTGAGCTTGCCCTCCGCGAAAACCTGCCGATCTCACACTCTTGCGACGGCAATGCCTCTTGCGGCACCTGCCGGGTTGTCGTGCTCAACGATATTGAGCTGCCGGGTAGAAATGATCTTGAGCAAGACATGGCTGATGATCGTGGCTTCAAATCGCACGAACGCTTGGCGTGCCAAGTTCTGGCTAAAGCCGGTTTGAAAATTCGCATTCCCTAAGTTTGATCTTCAGTCGAGATAGAACGGATTTGTGTACAACCAAGTGTACCAACGATTTCCATCCGGAAGTGTCAGAGACAAGAACACGCGGACAGTCACTCTATAAACGCCAGGTCCGTTGATGATGTACTCAGTGTCGACGGAGTTCGAAGACATGACGTGCTGGCCGTCTTTCAAGAACGCAGCCTCAAAAGGTGTGTTCGGTTTCTGCGGAAGTTTAACGATCATCTTCATGCCCTTGACCCACTTCACGCGCGAACCCATTGGATAAATTTTTTCGTCGTCACGAATGTACGCAACGAATCCCTTTGGGTCCCCGAGAACATCGAGAGACATGTAGAAGTTGCCGCTCGAAAGAGCGCCGAGAATCTTTTTTGTATCTCCGGCAGCTTCACCGGTGAGTTCCGAGCGAAGAAGAACGTGATTGGATAGCATCGAGAAAGATGTCTGATAAGAGGGAAATCGCAGAAACTCACCGCTTACGGGGCTCGTCTTGGCTGTCGCATCGGATCCGGCAATTCCGACGGTATGACGTTTCAACGACAAGCTATCCCACATAGAGAGTTCAGTTTGCGGTTCTTCATAGAGACGAATCAGAGCGAGCGGAGAGTTGAAGGGATAGACCATCGTGCTCCAAATGAACGAGAACTTTGAATTCTCCCAAGCCTGACGCCAAATCGATTTCAGATTGATCACTTCAATTCCGTCGAGACCTGAAGGAAATTGCTCGCTCCACTCGTAGCCAGGCTTTGTTGGATGGGCGAGAAGAATCAAATCTTTGTCAGCTTCGGGGCCTGATTGCGAAAGAAGATCGGCGAGGAGCGTTTGCGTTTGTCCCAAAGTTTCAAATGAATGTCTGTTGTCGACGTCGAAAACCAAAAGGCGTGCATCGAGATAACTGTATTCGGCACCCTTAATCACAAGGAGATCGCGATGATAACCTTCGGGAACTGGAGGACCCACGAACGGGTTCAAATCAGTAAACGCGATGAAGTCGAGATTGGTTTCGAGTGCCGCTTCAATGATGTCTTCGTAAGAGCCGCTGCCGAGACCGCGGGCAGTATGAACGTTTGAGACGCCCTTATAGTCGTAGAACATTTCTGGGTTCTTCGGCTCGAGCTCTTCTGAAATCACAGCAAACTGACTCTGACTGAGAATCAGACCGTAGAAGAACAGAAGAAAAAATAGACCGCTAGCGATCAGCGTCTTGCGCATCTCGAACAACCTCGAAGAGACGGTAGCGTTCGCCGTCCAAAGGAACCCGGTTTACCACTTTGTAGCCTGTTTTCGTCCATGTCGGAAGTCGATTGTACCTCTCCGAGATTACACGAAACTTATCTGTGGTTGGATGAGACTGAGGAATGAAGTCATAAAAGTCACGACGGTTCAGCCCGTCGAGTTTGTAGTAGGGAGTTTGTGTTCGATAAGAGATCGTGGCCGCCATCTGATACGACGCAAGATACGTATCCGGCGTCAATTCAGGCAGCACGAAATCATAGCGCGTATGCTCGCGTGTTTTCAGTTTCGTAGGATCCATCGGAATCCACTGAAAGATCGCTTCTGACAGAGCGATACTCATCACCGCAGCCCAAATCCAAGCGATGCGACGAACGGATTTTTCACTCGCGTTCAAAAACGCAAGCGAGAGAATCGCCGGGTAGGCCATAATCGGCCAGTTGGCTTCGACACGTGCCTTAAACGACGTGTAGAAGAAGAATGCGAGAGGAAGCCAGCCGAAATAATGCAGAAAACGTAAGCGAGGATCTTCTTTTCGCTTCAAAGCGAAGTAGATCACGGGCGGAAACAAAAGAGCGATCTGCGCTCCTAGATATTCAAGCGGCCAGTTCCATTCGTGCTTTTCTGCTTCAAGGCCATGACTGAGTTGAAAAGCAAACGACGCCCAATCGTTTTGATAGTTCCAGATAAGAACTGGTGCGCAAAAAATCAAACCAGTCACGATCGTCGCTGGAACATAAGCCCATCGAACTTTGCGCCATTCGCCTGAAATTGCCAGCCAAAGAAGTGCGATCGGAACGAAAATGACGATCAGATACTTCGAACAAAAACCGAGTCCGAGTGCAGCACCGAGTCCCGCATACAATGAAAGTTTCGGCGTTTGGATCAGATTGATGAGAAGAAGAAGCGAGAGGGACCAGAAGAAGACTAGCGGAATATCAGGCGTGATGATGATCGATCCGATGCCGATGAGCGGAGATACGACGATAAAGATCAGCCAGAGCTTTCTTTGAGACTCGGTCAGATAAGGTCGAAGAATTGAATTCCAAATCAAGAGAGTCGCGTGCCCGAGGATCACGCCGGGCCAGCGCACAAGACTTAACCCTGGCGAAGCGAAATCGAAAATCGTTCCGATTGAAAAAAGCCAACCGACAAATGGAGGATGATCGAAGTAGCTGAGTTGCGGGTGATGGCCCCAAACCCAGTAGTATGCCTCATCGTTAGACAATGGAACGACGGCCGCAATCAAACACTTGATCGCCAGCGCGATCCACCAGACGCGCTCGAAAGAGAGCCGTTGTTTCACGGCAACTCGATTCGTTTCGGTTTCCCAAGATCGCCAGGAACTCCGCGGTCGTTTCCGTTGACGATAAGATTGACGGCGCCCGCATCACTCAAGTTCAGAATGACTTTGCGATTTGCCTTAATGGTTTGAACTTGGTCGCCGCGAAGCTTGATCGTGCGAGCTTCACCATCGATCGTCGCGTTGATTTCAACTGCGTCGAACGCTTCGATGATGACTTCAAGTTTTCCAACCGGAGCGACCGTCGGCGAAGGCTTCGGTGATGCCGTCGGAGATGGCGAAGCTGAAGGGCTTGGACTTGGCTTCGGCGATGGAGATGGTGAAGGAGACGGCTTCGGAGAAGGTGATGGGCTCGGAGATGGAGAAGGTTTTGGTGAAGGCGACGGTGACGGACTAGGAGACGGCTTCGGAGATGGCGAAGGCGATGGGCTCGGAGAAGGCGACGGTGCAGGCGTTGGAGTTGCGGTTGCAGTCGGCGAAGGCGATGCGCCTGGCGTCGCGGTCGGAGAGTCCGGCATCGCAGTGCTTGGAGTATCGAGTGGAAGTGGCGCTACGCCGCCTGCTCCGTCAGGAGTTGGTGACGGATTGATCGATTCAATTCCCGTTGGTGACTCTACGTGAGTTTCACGCTCGTAGCTTTCCATCTTGTTTTTGAAGAACACGATGAGAACAACGAGAATCAAAATACCAGCAACAGCAGCGATCGTTACGCCCGGCGAAGTTTTCGGATTGATTGTCTGATCGGCTTCGCTAGCGTGACTCTTTGTTCTTTGTTTTCCCGGAAGAGAAATTCCTGTCGGCTCAGAAGTTGGTTCAGTCGGAACTTGCGGCTTGGGTTTTGTTGAACCCATTTCTTCGAAGAATGTGCTCAAGACACTTTCAACGTCGAGTTCAAGATAAGTCGCGTAGGCGCGAACGAAGCCGCGCAAGAACGTCTTCGGCGGAAGATTTTCGACATCGCCTTCTTCCATCGCAACGATCGACTTAACATTGATCTTTGTAGCAATGGCGACCTCACTGATTGAGATCCCTTTTCTTTCGCGATTTTCTTTAAGAATCTGTCCGGTGATTTTCATGCTGCTGTTCTATTCCTACTTCATCAATTTCAGGAGCGATTCGGCTTTCTTCGCGTACTTGCCGCTCGGATAGAGCTTTACGAGCTCTTCCATGCGGGCAACGGCATTCGAAGTTTTTCCGAGTTTGTAATACGCGAGACCGCTGAAATAGTGGGGTTCATCCATTTTCGAGTTCTTACAAATGATGACGGCGTTATCGAGAGCGTTCGCTGCGTTCTTAAATTCATTCAATTCAAATAGCGTGCGGCCATAGTACGCGTATGCGAGGCAGTTTTCGCGATTGATACGAATCGCATTTGCAAAAGAGCCCTTCGCCTTGGCGTAGTCACCAGAGCGAAACTGCGCGAGCCCGAGATTCACGTTGGCCTTTGCCGGATCTGTATACGTGAGGTCGTCGATGACTCGTTGAAGCTGTTCGATTGCTTGTGGATATTTTCCGAGTTCAACAAGAACGCGACCGTAATTATTGCGAGCTTCGCTGAACGATGGATTGATATCGACGGCTTTCTCTAGATGAATCGCTGCGAGATCAGGACGCTCGCGCATGAAGTAAGCGAGACCGAGATTGTTTTGAATCGACGCGTCTCGAGAATTTAATTTCTCGGCTTGGAGAAGTTCGCGAAGCGCTTCTGGATAATGACCTTGCTGCAAAAGTGCTGTGCCGATGCGCTGATGATATTCTGCGCGATCTTTATCGCGTTGAACGGTTGCGCAACCAGTGACGAGAGCGCTCGCCAAAGACAAAAGCGCAAAGCGACGAATTCGCGGTGAAAGTGTCAATTCCGACATGCTTTTAGGCTAACAAGAAAATGATAAATCCGCAAAACCCATGGGAATTTTCAAAGCGCTAGACTTTCGACCGGTCTACCGACTTCGAGACAGAATCGCCATCGTCTCCACATGATCGGTTTGTGGAAACATGTCGAATGGCTGCACCGACTCGAGGGTGAATCCGCTTTTTTTGAACTCCGCGAGATCTCGAGCGAGCGTCACTGGG
>DATLHP010000251.1:0-18638 GCA_035539835.1 Bdellovibrionales bacterium | reverse complement strand
AGTTGATCGAAGCCGGCTTCAGAGTCTTTTGCCTGAAGTGATTCTTCGGCCATGCGAACTGCATCGCTCATGTCTTTATCGATTTTTTGACCAAGGCTTGCGTCTTTTGCCCAGAGCTCTTTCACTTTTGCGACACAGTCTGAAGTGATTCCGCGCTTTCCTGAATATGAGATGTACCAGTTCGGTTTCCAGTTTGATTTCACAGCGTAGCGCTTTCCGCCGCGTTCAAAATGCAAACCTTCACTCGAAAGTGCGACTGCGATATCGACACCACTTGATTCACCGTGAAATAGGTTTTCGAGTTGGCGACAAAACTCTGGAAGATCATCGACTTTAACTTTTCCGCGCGATTCAAACCATCTACCGAGAGCAACGCAAAGAGCAGCCGATGCGCCCATCCCTGCTCCAACCGGAATCGTGTTTTCGATATGAAAAACGCCGCGATAATCTTGTCTGCGTAAGCCCGTCATCTCGAACGCTCGTTCCATCACACCCCAGAACAAGAGCTTCAGCTCATCTCCGTGATTTCCATTGAACTCGACCGATAACGGTACATCTGTTTCTTCAAAACGAAGTGCGAGCGATCGCGCGAAGATCGGAAACGCGAGTGCTGGACTTCCTCGAAGTACTGCGTGCTCGCCTGCTAGAATCCATTTTCCGTGTGCGCGGGTTTCCATCGTCTTCATCGCCCGTTGCTCGCGAAGATACGATAGCGTTGATGAAATTCTTTGACGACACGATTGGCGAGTTTCTGACCTTTGTGATCATCGCGATAGAGTAAATGAATATTTGGACCCGCATCCATCGTCACCAGCGGACCGTCGGCTTCTTTTGCCCAGAGTGTGTCGCGAACGAAGCGCAAAACCTCAAGCGAGCCCGCCGTCATGTAGCCAAACGAAGGCTGACTTGTTTCAAAGAGCGCATGCATATCCCAGAACTCGGCCCATGCGATCTCAAACGCGACTTCCCACTGATCTGTCGACAGCGCTTTGATGAAATCGTAAACGCGAACATCGGCACGCTGTGGGCGACCCGCGAAAAGCAAACTCGATGTCACGCGCTTGTGCGCTTGCGAACTCGATACTTGTTTGATCGTGTCATTAACCACAACGACTTGATGAATCAGTCTTCCGTGATTTGAAAGCTCTGGAACATCAGACACACGATTCGGCGTCCAAATCGACCATGGCTCAAAGAATGATCGGCACGAAGAACCCGATCCTCGACGACTCCACTCAGCAGCTTCTTCGGCATTCGGTCGCTCTTGTTTTGTTAATTCTGAAAGAGCGATCATCGCAGCTTTAGTGAGAGCCGCGAAGCTCGATGCCGACGAGGCCAATCCACAATCGGACGGAAAGTCATTGGCCGAACGAATTCTAAAATTTCCGTGGAACGAAAAGCGCGCTTTTAAACGCTCCAGATGTTGAATGAATCGCTCAGCGCCTTGTTCATTCAATGAGAGTTTTGCAAATTTCTTTTCGCCAAACGAAGTGAGCGGCTCCCACTCATCGACAACGAATTGATCGTCGTACTCGAGCTGAACATAGCTTTTCAAATGGGGAAGCGTGTATGAAAGCGATGTGTTCGTCGGAAAATTTCCGGCGTTTTCAATTTTGCCCATGTATTTGATCAGGGCGATGTTTGAAGGCGCATCCGCTGTCCAACGATTCTGACTCAACTGCCACTCTCCGCAAACGATGCTTCCATCACGAGACCTTCAGACAAATCATCGACGCCGCCGCACGTTTCAAGTCCGCGCTCAGTCGCCCAAGCTTCGATATCACCAGCGCGCTTTCGATCATGAAGTGCGACGATCACGTCTGCACCCATCGCTCCGCAGCCCTTGGCTGCCCAGAACAGATGATGGTGCCCCCGCATCTCCCCTAGCAAATCGGTCGTCGCGTTTGCCGTCAAGCCCGCCTGCCCCAGAACATGAGCATACGCCTGAACTGCCTCGATTAAGCGCATTCCTTCGCTTGTTTCGAAGGCCAAAAATGCCTCTCGCGCAATCGCGCGCAATTCCGCAAAAGGTGCTTTGATTGCACCCTTCAAATGTTCATGTGTCGCAAGCTTAGAGCCTGTGCGAATGAGTGTAAAACCCATGTCGTCAAACGACCAAGTCAGCTTTCGAACATCCAGCGTACGAGCATCGAAATAAGTAACGCCACCATTCCACTGCCCGACAAGATCCGCACCCGAAGGCGGATTCCCCTGGCCATCCCAAGCGAATTCTCGATACGCCGATAGGAGCTCACGCCAATCAACAGCTTCGGTCCCGCGAGAAAGCGCGTAAGCCATCGCGAACTGTGCTGTCGAAGCTCCAAGCCCACCTTTACCGGCGTGGGGGTCTTTGAATTCAAAACCTTCAGGCATTGCAGTTTCAGTCGGCACCAGGCTTTTCAAAAACTTTCCGGCCGGAGAGCTCTCGTGAATACCACTGACGCTGCGCGGGCCAAAAAGCGAGCTGGTACCTTCAAAGCAGGGTGCTGTTGCGAGGGTGATTGAGGGGCCGCCGTCGAGAGCTAGGTACTCGCCGACGAGGAATGTCTTACCCGGAACTGAGAGCGAAACGGCGCGAGCCTGCTCAATCATGACGGATGAACGGATCCTGAGGATTGAGACACAGTCACTGGGGCGACTTTTGTTGGCGCTGCAGTGCCAGCAGCCGCTGCGCGAATCTCGCGAAGGACTTCGACTGCGTTTGAAAGAGTGATTCGCTTCGTGAGAAGCAAGATTTCTTCAAGACGCTTTTGT
This sequence comes from Bdellovibrionales bacterium, assembly GCA_035539835.1. Lineage (GTDB taxonomy): Bacteria > Bdellovibrionota > Bdellovibrionia > Bdellovibrionales > JAMPXM01 > DATLHP01. The sequence continues at coordinate 15,884 of DATLHP010000251.1, read as the reverse complement.
ACGAGCGGAACTTCTTTTTCAAGTGCGCCAGCGCCGAGTGTGAGGTTCTTGATGTGAAGTTTCATGTGGCCTTCGATAATTCCGACTGTCGTCAGAGCTTTCAAAGCGCCAAGGTTCTGAACCAAACCAACGGCAGCACAAATTCTCGAAAGATGAGCCGCACTGTCGACCTTCATCATATTGAGAGCGAGCTGTGCTGTCGGATGAAGTTTCGTTACGCCACCGACTGTTCCGACGACGAGCGGAGCTTCGAAAATTCCGACGAGATCTTCGCCTTCCATCTTCCAGCGAGTGATCGAACGATACTGACCATCGCGAGCCGCATAAGCGTGAATACCCGCTTCAACTGCACGCCAGTCGTTGCCAGTTGCGATCAAGATCGGATCGATGCCGTTTAAAACACCTTTGTTGTTCGTCGCTGCACGGTAAGGGTCTTGAAGCGCGAAAAGAGATGCCTCTTCGATCTTTTTGCCCAAAACCGGGTCGATCTTCGGAAGGCGTACTGTCGCACGCGTGAGTTTCGTATCGACGAGATTCGAAAGAATGCACATCGTAACGAGTTCGCCCGTTTCTGCTTCAACTGGATGTTTTAGGTATTCGCATACCTGATTGATGATGTTCGCACCCATCGCATCGCATGGATCAGCGAGAACATGAATGACAGCCATGAAGCCGCCGTCGCCGCGCGGAACCTGACGAACTTGAATCTCTCGAACGCCACCGCCACGAGCAACGAGCCCGTGTGCAACGTCGCGATTCGAACGCTCAATCCATTCTGGAGAAAGAGCCGTCACTTTTTCTGCGAACGATGTGAAATCTTTCACGTGAGCGACTTGAATTTGACCGATGATCAAATTGCCGACTGTTTCAGTCGTGATCTCGCCTTCTTCACGAACCCATTTTGCTGTCTTGCTGGCAGCAGCGATGATCGAAGTCTCTTCGACCGCCATTGGAATCACGAAATCACGGCCGTCGATCTTGAAGTTCGTAACGACGCCCATTGGAATTTGAAAATAACCGATCACGTTCTCGATGAAATTTTCAGCGAGTGCCATGTCTTTGATGCCGCCGTGCTTGAGGAACGAGGCCTCTTCAGGTTGAAGTGCGCCGATTTCGATGAGTTTCTTGTAACGCTCTTCTCGCGAAAGTTTTGAGAAGCCCTTGAAGAACTCAGAGAGATCGCCAGAAACAGAGCCAGTGAAGATCATTTTACTGCTCGCCATCGTTTCCCCTGTGTTTGGAGTCTTTCGATCGACTCCACCCCGCTGCAGAACATAGCACATTTCAATTCGAACTCGATGCGTTCCATCGCTTGGTTGAGCACATCCTCACCTTGCAAGGCCGCTTCGATGACCGGCTTTGCGAGTCCCACTTGCTTTGCGCCCATCGCCAAAAGCTTGGCTGCATCGAGACCGGAGCGCACACCACCCGAAGCCCAAATTTCGTAATCAGCTTCGACCGAAAGTCCTTCGAGAAGAGATTCGACCGTGCTGATGCCCCACTCTTTGAAAGTCTCAGCAGCACCTTTGCGAATATCGCTCGGTTTTGCACGACCACCTTCGATACGTCCCCAGTGAGTTCCGCCGTAGCCGCTGACGTCAACAACAGCGACGCCACTCCCACGAAGACGTTCAAACGTTTCACGCGAGATTCCGCAGCCGGTTTCTTTGATGATGACCGGAGACTTCAACTCGCGAGCGACACGAGTGATTGCTGCGAGTCCGCCTTTGAAGCGCGGAGTTCCTTCGGGCTGCAGACACTCTTGAAGCGGATTCAAGTGAATGATCAATGCTTCCGCTTCAAGAGTATCGACAAGACGACGAAGATCGTCTGTCGTCGTTTGGATTGCCTGGCTGATACCAATGTTTCCGAACAAGCGAACATCAGGACATTCGCGACGAATCACTTTCCATTCTGTATCGACCGAACGATCCGTCAGCTGACGACGTTGTGATCCAACACCCATCGCCCACTGACGAGCTTGAGCGACTTTCGCCATCGTCAAATTGAGATTGATCGAGCCCTGATGACCTGCGGTCATCGAACTAATAAAGAGTGGTGTCGCTGATGGTTTTCCGAAGCAAGTGGCCTCGAGCTTTACGTCTTCGAAATCGATTTCGGGAAGAGCATCATGAATGAGCTCGATACGGTCGAGACCCGAACCACCAAGAGCTTGCGTTTCTTCACGCAACGCGAGCCGAATATGATCGGCTTTGCGACTCTCGAATTGTTCTGGCTTTTCGCCGATGATTTCCATCAATTCCCCTGATGTACAAAAGGGCCGCTCGGGGCGACCCTTTTCTTTCAGATATCCGATAACGGATACCAGATATCTGATTTCGGACTATTAAGCCGCGACGCCTGCTTGTTGGCAGACTGCTGCGAAACCAGCTGGGCTTGATACTGCGAGATCAGCAAGAACCTTGCGGTCCATGTCGATGCCTTTAGTCGTCAAAGCGTTGATGAGTTTCGAGTAAGTCGTGCCGTTCAAGCGAGCAGCAGCATTGATACGCTGGATCCAAAGAGTGCGGAACGCTCTCTTCTTCACTTTGCGATCGCGATACGCGAACACCATACCGCGATCGTTTTTCTCACGAGCGTGGATGTAGCAGCGCGAGCCAGAGCTGTAATAGCCTTCGGCTCTCTTCATTACCTTTTTGCGACGACGGCGGGCTGTTACACCCCGTTTTACACGTGCCATTTTTCAGTTCCTCAGTATTCGAAAATTAGAAGTTAAGAAGGCGGCTTGTCTGGTTCATGTTGGCATCATCGACGTATCGAGTGTTGCCACAATGACGTTTGCCTTTTGATTTGTGAGGGCTGAGCAAGTGGCGCATGCCGCTCGCTTTGTGCTTCACTTTTCCTGATGGCAGAAGCTTCAAACGCTTCTTCGCACCAGAATGTGTCTTCTGTTTTGCCACGTGTGTTCTCTCTCTGATTTCGCTTTCGCAAAATCGGTCTCCGATCAGGCGGCTATTCCGAAATGGAAAAGCACTTCTAAGAGCCCGGGACGGAAGGTCCAATTAGTAGAATTGGAACGAATGGTATACCGACAATGACACGGGATAGACAAGGGATATTCAAGGAATAGCGATAGCTTAGGACCTTATTACCGAATTCTTTCAAGACCGGCGCAAAGCCAATGGATTTCGAGTCAGAAGCCGCAAGAGAGCGAATATATGCGATTTGGAAGCAAAGATCGAAGACCACTTCCGTAGCGGAAGTGGTCTTGATGGCCGTTTGATGCTTATTTTCCGCGCTTTTCTTTCACGCACTTACGAAGAGCTTTTCCGCGGATCTTCGGATTCTCTTTCTTGCACTCGATCCGCGCCTCCTTCTGCGTTTTCTGGCGCTGTTTACCAGCAGCCTGAGAATGGCTGACCATGAGAGCGGCGCTGCCAAGAACAGCGAGGGAAAGTACGAGAATTTTCATTCGTATCCTCAAATAGAGAAAAGGGTTTCCTCTAGGATAGATGAGGCGTGGCTACCGATGCGTTGGCCGACCCTAAAACTTCATTGAGAAAACGCGTTCCGAATCACGAAATGAAAAGGCCCGCCGAATCCGGCAGGCCTTGAATACAAACAATGCTTAACAAAGACCTTAGTCGTCGCGACCGTCGTCAGCGAGGTCCTTCTTTTCGTCCTTGGCTGATTCTTTCGTCTTCTTCACTAACTCTGGATGAGCCTTCTCGTACTCTTTGATCTTTGCTGGATCTGGAGCGTAGAGAGCGAAGAGTTGGCGGCCTTCCATTTTTGGAGCCGTTTCAACCATTGCGATGTCAGTGAGAGTTGCGGTAACTCGTGCCAAGAGTTGTACACCGAGTTCTTGGTGAGCCATCTCGCGACCGTAGTAACGAAGGTTTACTTTTACTTTATCGCCTTCAAGCAAGAAGCGACGAGCGTGACGAAGTTTAACATCGAGATCGTGCTGGTCCGTACGCGGACGAAGCTGGATCTCTTTGATCACGATAACCGTTTGGTTCTTGCGGGCTTCGTGTTCTTTCTTCTTCTGCTCGTACTTGTATTTGCCGTAATCCATGATCTTGCACGTCGGCGGCTTCGCCGTTGGTGCAATTTCGATCAGGTCGAGACCTCTGTCTTCGGCCAGACGGAGTGCTTCCATCGGCGGAAATACGCCGAGCATGGTCCCGTCTTCGTCGATCACTCGAACTTCAGGAGCGCGAATTTCGCGATTGACGCGTAGGCCGCCTTTGCCGCCTCCGCCTTTGCGATCACGATCAAACTGTGGTCGGCCTCCGCCGCCGCCTCCAAAAGGACGACTTCCACCCGGTGTACTAATTGCGAACCTCCTGGTTCATGTTCGAGTTCTGTTCTTTGGCTCCCTGCGGGGCTTCGAACAGAGAATTGAGCGAGCGCTCGTTGATTTCTTTTACGAGAGTACCGACGAATTCGTCTTGCGCAAGACCATTGAGATTTGCGCCGTTTTTCAAACGAACCGAGACGGTTTTATCTGCGACTTCTTGATCACCGATAATGAGCATATATGGCACTTTCGCCATCTGCGCCTCACGGATTTTGAAGCCTAGTTTTTCATTGCGATTGTCGTACTCGGCGCGAACACCTTGTGAGCGCAAACGCTCAGTCAACTGATTGCAGTATTCGGTCTGACGATCAGTCACGTTCATGACGACAACCTGACGAGGCGCAAGCCATGTCGGGAAATGTCCTGCACAGTGTTCGATGTAAATTCCGATGAAGCGCTCGAGCGATCCAAGAATCGCGCGATGAAGCATCACGGGTCTATGCGAAGCATTGTCTTCACCGACGTACTCGAGTTTGAACGCTTCAGGCATGTTGTAGTCGACCTGAATTGTTCCGAGCTGCCAGCTTCTGCCGATCGCATCGACGAAATGAATTTCGACTTTCGGACCGTAGAACGCACCTTCGCCGGGGCTGATTTCGTACGGAATACCGAGCGACTTCATCGCATCGATCAAACCGTTTTCAGCTTTGTCCCAAATCTCATCAGAACCCATGCGGTTTTCAGGACGAGTTGCGATCAAGACTTTGAAGTTCGGCATACCGAGCTTTTCGTAGACGACTTTCGCCATCGACATAAAGTCTTTGATCTCAGGTCCCATTTGATCTGGCGTGCAGAAGATGTGTGCGTCGTCTTGGCAGAATGTGCGAACGCGAGTGACGCCGTGAACGACGCCCGAGCGCTCGAAACGATGCAAGCGACCGAAGTCAGCCATACGAGTTGGAAGCTCACGATACGAGCGGCGCTCGTTACCGAACATCAAACAGTGGCTCGGACAGTTCATCGGCTTCAAACCCGACTCACCTTCTTCTTTGTCCGAGACCGACGTGAAGTACATGTTGTCTTTGTAGTTTCCGTAGTGACCCGATGTCTTATAGAGATCGACGTTGAAAACTTGCGGCGTGATGACTTCTTCGTAACCCGTCTTGAAATAGAGCGAGCGGATGTAGTTCACGAGTTCATTGTAAACAATCGAACCCTTGCCGGTGAAGAATGGCGAGCCTGGAGCAAACGGATGGAACATGAACAAGCCAAGTTCTTTTCCGAGTTTGCGATGATCGCGTTTTTTCGCCTCTTCGAGACGAGTCAGATACTCTTGTAGATCTTTTTTGTCTGCGAAGGCCGTCGCGTAGATACGCTGAAGCTGCGGACGTTTTTCATCGCCGCGCCAGTACGCGCCAGCGAGTGACATCACTTTCACCGACTTGATTTGACCCGTCGATTGAACGTGAGGTCCACGGCAGAGATCGAACCACTGGCCTTGATGGTAGACGCCAACCGTCTTCTCACCTTTTGCTTTGAGGTCAGAGATGATCTCTTCTTTGTAGTTCTCGCCCATCTTTACGAAGGTATCGATCGCTTTGTCGGCGTCCCACTCTTCGCGCACGATTGGAAGATCACGCTTGATGATCTCTTCCATCTTTTTTTCGATTTTCTCGAGATCTTCTGGAGCAAAGGGGCGTGGCGAATCGAAGTCGTAGAAGAATCCGTTTTCAATGACCGGACCAATCGTCACTTTCACATCAGGCCAGATCTCTTGAACGGCCTGAGCCATTACGTGAGCGGCCGAATGGCGCATGACTTCGACAGCGTCAGGACTTTTCGTCGAAACGATTTCTAGTTTGGTGCCGTCTTTGAGTGGAGTGCGAAGATCGATGATCTCTTTTGAACCGTTGATCTTTGCGCCGAGAGTTCCTTTTGCGAGGCCCGCACCGATGCGTTGGGCGACCTCTAGGACGGACGGCTCACGCTCAAACTCAAGCACCTTCCCATCTGGAAGGGTAATTCGAACTGCCGACATTATGAGAGCGTCATCGTGAACATCATTGAGCTCTTAGGATTAACGGGAAACCCCGGAAAAATCAATACCCTGCGGCAAAGTGAGCCGGTTCGAGCCAGAACTCCCGCATTTGCTGCAGTGTGACCCGCGCCGGAACGGGTCACACTGCAGCAAATTTGCCGGCTAAGAGGCCGTCCATGCAGGTGAAAACGGATCTTTGACCTCGTTCATCTCGTTTGTTGAAGTAGGCCGATGAAAATCGGTCCAATCAATCCCATTGTCTTTGGTCGTCTAAGAGACCTGCTCGAAGCAAAAGGCCACGAGTTCGACGTTCAAATCGATGAAGGCGTCAAAGAAGATCCCCGTCTCGCAGTTCCATCGTCCGACGATCCCGTTTTGCCACGACGGCAGTACGTGGCCGCGGAGCCGTACATTACGATCGATATCTCGGATCAAGCTTTCGAAGACATTCGGAGCGAACTCGAACGCTTTGAACTCATGCCTCCGACGGACGAGTTCGAAATGATGGATGATCCCGAGTATCACTGTCCAAGGTGTGACCACACACAGGATTCGCCGGCTCGCTGCCCAAAGCACGGTTTGGTTTTGGTCAGCTTCGAGGAGTGGGCCGCCCTTCGCAGACAGTCTGGAGAGCAAGCCAAAGGCGTTTTTGGTTGGATTGCTCTCGTCGTCGGCGTGATCGCTGCGATCATCTACTTCTCGAGAAAATAAAAAAGCCGACCTTCGGGGCCGGCTTTTTCAGTTCTGGAATCCGCGTATACCCTAGTAAGTAACGTGGTGATGCATCGATTCGTCGAGGCGTGGATCCTTCAACGGAACGACCGGGTTGCGTGACAAGAATGTCGTTACCGACCACAAGAAGAGGCCACCGAACAACAAGAACGTGCCGATCTCTTGCCATCCCAAGATCCATGTCTCTGAGAAGTTCGGGTAAACCATCCAGTGGATGTCGATGTATTGCATGACGAGGATCAAGATCGCGACCAGGGTCAAGTGAGCTGGGTTACGCTTCGCCGCTCGCGGGAGCAAGAGAAGGAATGGAACTGCGAACTTGAACACAAGAAGCGAAAGTGTTGCCGCCATCCATCCGCCACCTGAGCGTGCGAGATAGAAGATCGTTTCTTCTGGCAAGTTTGCGTACCAGATCAAAAGGAACTGCGAGAATCCGATGTACGCGTAGAACACCGTGAACGCCTTCATGAACTTTGCGAGATCATGAACATGTTCTTCAGTGATACGACCGCGAACGATCCCCTGCTTCTGAAGGTGAAGCGCCAAGAGAACCATGACCGCGAGTGACGATTGGAAGAGACCTGCGAAGCAGTAAACTCCCCAGATCGTCGAGTACCAGTGCGGCTGAAGGCTCATCAGCGTATCAACCGAGAAGAGCGAGTACGAAAGAGCGAAGATGAGAATGAACGCGATCGAAAGACCGACGTTCTTCAACGTGTGGCTCTCTTGTCCGTCTTGGTCTTGTTGAAGCGAGTGACCAACGATCAGGCGGCGAAGGATCAACCATGCGCCGACGAAGATAACCACGCGAACAATAAAGAACGGCATGTTGAGGTAAGCCGACTTCGCTGTCAGAAGACGATCGCCTGCCACTGTTTCAGGATCGAGCCAGATGTAGAGGTAGCGTGAACCGATCAACAAAACGACTGTCGCTACCGCACCGATTGGGAGGTATGCGCTCATCGCTTCCATGAGACGGCGAACGTTAACACTCCAGCCGGCCTTCGTGACGTTTTGAATCGCCGCGAAGAACAGACCGCCAAGAGCGAGACTGATGAAATAGAAGTAGCTCGTCAAAAATGAGAACCATGCTCGGTGCGCGTCTTTGAAGAGAGCAAGTCCGAAGCCGAGAACTCCGAGGAACATCAGAACCGAGTAAGTGGTCTTCATGCCCTTACTTGCTGTGTATGTACCTGGAGCTGGAACTGCGCCGGTTGTGTGAGCGTTTGCCATCGTTATCCCCGTTTATTTCGCAAGCTTCTGAAGAGTTCGTACGTAGTTCACGATCGCCCAACGATCTTTAGCATTCGGCATTTGGTAAGCGTAGCTCGCCATAACACCTTGGCCGTCAGTGATGATGTGGTAGATGCGTGCGTCGTTGAAACCAACGACTTTCGATGCACTTCCGACGAGTGGAGGTGGCTTAAGAGCCATCTTCACGCTGACGGGTCCATCGCCTTTTCCTTCGTAACCGTGGCAGACAGCGCAGTAGATCTCGAACTTCGTGCGACCGAGTTCAATCACTTGCGGCGACATATCGCCAGCCAATGGATTCTTCAGGTTTTTTTCAGCTGCAGCCGCATCGAGATGATACGGATACGGCTCGTATCCTACTGGAACCGTGTGTTCCGGCGGAACGCGCGAGCCTGCTTTCGTGCGATCGAAAGTATCGAAGTCCTGCGCTTTGATCGCAGGAGATTCCATCATGTCTTGGATCAGATCGACGTTCGGCTCTTTGTTCAAGCTCGTCGGAGGCGTGGTCGAATAGCTCGAACCAGTGCAACCAGCGATCATGAGACCGAGTCCTGCGCCGAAAATAACTTTGGTGATCAATTGCTTTGTCATTCTCAGTACTCCAAGACGCGCTTCACTTCAGTCGCGCCTAAAGATCGCAGCAGTTGCTCTGCCCGAGCTGCATCGTAATTCACATCGTTTTCTGGGATGAAGATCGCGAACTTGTGGCTCGTCAGATCCGGATCGATCACCGGCGGATCGATCTTAGGAAGACGACACAAGATGATCATCGCGCCGATCGAGAAGAGAGCTGCGAAAAGGATCGTCAACTCGAACATGATCGGCACAAATGCGGGACCCGAGAAGAATGGCTTACCACCGATGTTCAGTGGCCAGCTAACTGCTGAAGTCCAGTAAGTCAGCGCAAGACCCGCAGACAACCCTGTCAATCCAGCAAGGAACGTGACGTATGGAATCGGTGAACGAGAGATTCCAACCGCTTCTTCGATTCCGTGAACCGGGAACGGAGTGATTGCATCGAATTTCTTGTAACCAGCTTCGCGGACTTTGTGAGCTGCTGCGACCACTGCGTGATCGTCGAGCCAAATACCTGCAACGCCGCCTAATTTCTTAGCCATGATCAGTGCCCGTCCTTTCCGTGACCTTTTTTACCCCAGTAAAGGACTGGCTTTACTTCTGCGATCGAGATCGCTGGGATCACGCGCAAGTAAAGAAGGAAGATCGTAAGGAACATACCGAACGATCCCATCAGGATCGCGGTATCGAACCATGACCATGCGTACATACCCCAGCTCGACGGTAAGAAGTCGCGATGGAGTGACGTGACCGTGATCACGAAACGCTCAAACCACATACCGACGTTCACGAGAAGAGATACGACGAACATCACTGGGATCGAACGACGCATCGACTTCATCCAGAAAATTTGCGGGATAAAGACGTTACACGAGAACATGATCCAGTAAGACCACCAGTACGGACCGAACGCGCGGTTTGTGAACGCGTAGATCTCGTAAGGGTTACCTGAGTACCAGGCAATGAAGAATTCAGAGCAGTACGCGTAACCGACCATCATACCGGTCGTCATGATGATCTTGTTCATGACTTCCATGTGATCGATCGTGATGTAGTCTTTGAACTTCGGGAAACCGATGCGAACGAGCGTGAGCAACGTCACGACCATTCCGAATCCCGAGAAGATCGCGCCCGCAACGAAGTACGGCGGGAAGATCGTCGTATGCCAACCTGGCAACATCGAAACCGCGAAGTCGAACGAGACGATCGTGTGAACCGAAAGAACGAGCGGAGTACAGAGACCCGCGAGGATCAACGTCAACATCTCCCAGTGCGACCAATCACGAGCCGATCCACGCCAGCCGAGTGAAAGTGCACCGTAGATGATTCGGCGAAGTTTCGTTTTCGCGCGGTCACGAAGAGTCGCGAGATCCGGAACCATACCGATGTACCAGAACACCGACGATACCGTCGCGTAAGTCGAAACGGCGAAAACGTCCCAAAGAAGTGGCGAACGGAAGTTCACCCAAAGAGGTCCGCGTTGGTTCGGATATGGCAACAACCAGAAGTCGAGCCAAGGACGACCCGTGTGAATCAGCGGGAAAATACCTGCTGTCATAACGGCGAAGACCGTCATCGCTTCTGCTGAACGCGCAACCGATGTTCTCCACTTTTGACGGAAGAGGAACAAGATCGCCGAGATCAGAGTGCCGGCGTGACCGATACCGATCCAGAAGACGAACGTGATGATCATCGTTCCCCAGGCAACCGGATGGTTAACGCCGAGAAGACCCATACCCGTCCCGATCACGATCGCGATGTGGATGATATAGAAGATGAACAAAGCTTTTGCGCTGAAGAAAAGAGCGAACCAGTTCTTCGACGGGAAAGTCTCTACCGGCTGACAGATGTCGTCAGTGATCTCTTTGTATGTCTTGTTGCCAAGGATGAGTGGTTTTCGTGATACGTCACTCATGCGTGACCTCCGTCATGGTGTTCGTCATGTTTGACGCGGTCGGCGTTACGAACACGTGACATGTAGCGAACGCGCGGTTGCGTGTTCAAATCTTCGAGAAGAGCGTAGGTGCGCTTTTGTTCGAAGAGTTTTGCAACAGCACTTTCTTTGTCGTTCAAATCGCCGAAGACGATCGCGTTCGTTGGGCAAGTCTCTTGGCACGCTGTTTTGAGCGAACCGTCTTTGAGTTTGCCACCCTCGCGAGCTTCCGATCCTGTTTTCGTTGCATGACGAATTCTGTGTACGCAGAACGAACACTTTTCCATCACACCGCGAGTACGAACCGTGACGTCTGGATTGAGCGCCATGTGCATTGGAGCTTCGCGCTTCGAGTAGTTGAACCAGTTGAAGCGACGAACTTTGTAAGGACAGTTGTTCGAGCAGTAACGAGTACCGACACAACGATTGTAGATCATATCGTTGAGGCCTTCGTCGTTGTGAACCGTCGCGAGAACCGGGCAAACCGTTTCGCAAGGAGCCGTCTCACAGTGTTGGCAAAGCATTGGTTGGAACGCAGCTTCTGGTTGATCTGCGCCACCTTTGTAGTAGCGGTCGATGCGGATCCAGTGCATCTCGCGACCTTCCATGACGTACTTTTTGCCGACGACAGGAATGTTGTTTTCGCTTTGGCAAGCAACCACACACGCCGAGCAGCCCGTGCAAACGTTCAGGTCAACTGACATTGCCCAGCGATGCTTCGTGTACTGATGGCTTGGCCAGATTGAGAAGACTTGGTGTCTGTGAATTCCAGAGCCAGCATCTTTTTGGAATGCTTCGTTCGTCGTCTCAACCGCAAGTTGGCGCTTCTCAGTTGAAGCGTCGAGTACGTGATGCACTTGAGTCGATACGAGAGTGTAGCGCTCCCCTGTTTTCGTCATCGTCGCAGCGAGACCCGAGTAAATCGGACGTCCGCCGTTGAACGATGCCAGTGGTGTTGCATCGATACCGACTCCGCGAGCAACTTTACCTGCCGCTGTACGGCCGTAGCCGACTGCGATCGCAAGAACTTGCTCGTGTTGTCCTGGTTGAATGTGGATCGGAGCTTTGATTTTCTTGTCGCCGACTTTCACTTCGACAACATCGCCCTCTTTAAGACCTTCTTTTTCAGCAGTCTTTGGCGCGATCGAAAGGTGGTTGTCCCAAACGATCTTCGTTACAGGATCTGGAAGCTCTTGCATCCATGCGACGTTTGCGTAACGACCGTCTGCGAGCTGCACTGTCGGATAGAGAACAAGCTCGTATCCTTCACGTGCCTTGCGCGCAGGAAGCGACAACGAACCAGAAAGGCTGCGTGCTCCGCCGCCAGCGCCCGTTGTTACGACACCTTGTTGAAGAACTGTGTTCCAGAATGTTTCGAATGATTTTCCACGGCCTTCTGAAGCTCGTGGGAAGATATCACTCTTCCAAGTTGCAACAACGTATTCGTACCAGTCTTTTGCAGAAGCGGCGCGACCACTCGCTTTGCCTGCTTTCGCCCACGCGAGAAGCGACTCTTCAAATGAACGCGAATCATGCAATGGACGAATTGTCGGTTGCTGAATGCTGACAACACCCGACTTGAGCTCATAATCGCCCCAAGCTTCGAGTGTGCTTCCAGCAGGAAGAACGTAGTTTGCGAGTTTTCCAGTTTCGTCGTTGTGGTTGCCTGTGTAGACAACGAGTTCGACTTTCGCGAGAGCCTCTTTGAATCCCGAATCGGCTGGCAGAACGTAGCCAGGGTTGAATCCGTGGATAACAAGGGACTTCACTTTTCCTGCCGCCATATCAGCGATCAGTGACGCGAGATCAGCCGACGAACCTTGGCGTGTTTCCATTTCAGCGCCGTGCTCGATCGTCGCACCCGAACTACCGAGAAGCGAGTTGAGTACGTTCACTGCCATCTGAAGTTCGACGCCAGTTTCTGTTTGTGTTTGCAAGCCGCCCGCGATGACGAGTGAAGCACCTTTGTTCGCCCAGAGTTGCTGCGCGATTTTTGTGAAGAGCTCTGGCGACATTCCGAGAGTCTCGGCAACGTTTCCGATGCTCTTCAGGTAAGCCTGCGCTCCTGCTGGAACACTGACTGCACCTTTCGATGCTTTGGCGACTTCACCAATCAGACCAACAACAACGTCGAGTTGCTGCGAAGGTTTGATACGGATGCGGTCATCAGCATTGAGGCCCGTGAGGCTCACTGCAGATTCGAACGCGACGAAGCGGCCCATGTCTTGGCCTGGCTTACGGCGCGTCGCCCACTGACGCATGAATTCTGCTGGAGAGAGATAAGTTCCGAGGTAGTCAGCGTCGATCGAAACGACCATTTTCGCTTTATCGAAACGGTAGCTTGGAACCGATGCTTTACCGTAGCTGCGACGGTTTGCTTCGCGAACATCATCTGCAGGCATCGAGTCGTACTGAACCCAACGAGCGCTGCCGAAGGCACGCGAGAAGTCGCCGATCAAAGAGCGAGTCGAAGGCGACGGCAAAGATGCCGACAAGATTGCGACTTGGCCTTTTTTAAGCTGCTCAACAACAGCCGCGTCGATGTCTTCCCACTTCGCAGAGACACCCTCGAAGTTTGTGCGCGTTTTGTTCTGAAGGTTGCGTGAAGGTGCTTTCAGACGATCTGGATCGTAAAGCGAAAGAACTTCGGCGTGTGCACGGGCCGTGAGGCCTCCTGCGTTCATCGGGTGCGAAGGGTTACCTTCGAGTTTTACCGGACGACCTTCGAGGGTACGAACGAGAACGCCGTAACCTTCGACACCGTCAAACCATGTGCTCGCGTAGAAGTTCGCGACGCCTGGTGTGACTTCTTTCGGCGCTTGTGCGTAAGGAATGATGTGTTGAACCGGTCTGCGTACGCAGGCCGTGCTCGCGAGCGCGATACTTGCGCCCATGAGTTTCAAGAATTCGCGGCGAGCGAATCCGTCCTGACCATCCCCTGATGCGAATGGTGACGACAAGAATTCTGCTTCCGCTTTTTTCGCGAAATCAGCGTCGCCGTTATACTGCTCGAGACTCATCCAGAACTCAGGTTTGTTTTGCGTAGTATTTTCCATCGATGACCTCAGTAGTGACAAGTCGAACAGCTAACTGGAGCTTGGTTCTCTGGTTGACGGTGACAGTCGATACACCAGCCCATCGAAAGCGATGAGTACTGATACAAAGTTTCCATCGACTCGACTGGCCCGTGGCACTTGTGACATGCCTGAGGCGCGCCGAACTTTTTGACGTGTGCTTCGTGATTGAACTTCACGTGATCAGGAAGCATGTGCACGTTCACCCACGGAATTGGCGTATTGCTATTGTACGCCTCTGCGATTTTTTGAATCGCTGGACGATCGGTTGCAACAACCATGTGGCAGTTCATACAGATGTTCAGGCTCGGAACCGACGAGTGCGCTGCACGTTCAGCTGTCGAGTGGCAGTACAAGCATTGAATCTTGTAGTTGCCAGCATGAAGCTCGTGCGAAAACGCGATCGGCTGCTCAGGCGCGTAGCCCTTGTTGTAGCCGATCGATCCCCACTCACAGGCAGTAAGGCCAACGGCAAATAAACATGTAACGAATGCGGCACGAAGATGTGTGAAGAGCGGACTGCGCCCTTCGCGAGTCAGTTTCATCGACGAAACTCCTAATGTGGACACGTGAGAGTGCCCCAAGTCGTAATCAAGATGCGTATGTCATCAATTTTTGTGATCTTTTTCCGGGACTTTGGCAAATCTTTTTTGAGAGCCAATTGAAAATCGGCAGTCAGTCCCGGCGCAGGTTAAGAAGTTGTTTTAGGAGTAGGCAACTGGCCTTCACGGTTCGCATTCACCCACCCGACGTAGCCAACGTAGATGAGATTGAGTATCACGAAGCCCGCCATGTATTCGATGCCGCCGGCACCGAATCCGTAGGAATGAAGTCCCGCTCCAAGAACGTAATTCACTCCATACCAAGCCATGATGACTAGATTAAAGGCAATCACTGCCGTCACCATCATGCCCATGTTCTTTACCCAACCAACAAGTCGTCCGTGAAGAACTGCTAGATAACCGAGCAATGCGATGAACGCCCAAGTTTCTTTTGGATCCCAACCCCAGAATCGACCCCAGCTGTAGTCGGCCCACACCCCACCCAAGATGGTTCCGGCAGCAAGAAGCACAACACCAACCTGAATAGAGCGATAGACAGCATCACTCAAAGCGCGCGGGCGATCGGCCGTCGGTTTTTGTCCACGAAGAATGAAGCCCAAACCAATGTTGCCTAAAGCCCAGGCAAGGAAGAATGCCGAATAACTCAACGTGATCGTTAGAACATGAACCGTGAGCCACATATTACTGCGCAGAACCGGCTCCAGCGGTTGCAAACTCGGATCAAGAATCGTCGGCGCAAGATCAGCGACAACGAGGCACAGAACGCCAATCACGGCGCCCGAAAGTAGAATAAAGAAGCTTTTCTTCATCCACTCAAAGAGCATCGCAAAGACAATGGCTCCCCACGACACCCATATTACCGACTCGTACATATTCGAAACGGGCGGACGCCCAGTAAGATACATCCGCAATCCGAAGCCATATGTGTGAAATGCAAAGCCAAGCAGCACAAATGCCCAGCCTACTTTGTACGCAATTGAATTTCCGCTTTGCCAAGCAGCCGCGAGAACAATCGCGGCCAGCAAATAGAGAGCCCACGCGTCCATAAATGGATGCATTTCTTTGTAATGAACCTCGAGATTGATCATTTTCTCAGCAGGATAAAGCGCCGGATTCTGTGCGCGCGCTGCATCCATGAATTGAGCGACCGTTTCAGACAATGGCGGCGGCGCATTTTCAATCGGCGCCGGAGTCTCGCTCGGAAGAGCGTGAATGAACGAACGAGTGAGAAGAGTGAATTTCTCTTTTAGGTCTCCCTGGAGCTCGGCCACCGAAAGCCAACGATCCGTATCTACCACTCCACCCATGATTTGCCCGCCGGTATCCCCTTTCGGTGGAACCAAGCGAATGGCGCTTCCCTCTTTGATCGCCTGATACATTCCGAGCTGGCTTTCAAGACGTTGCGCTGCTTGGAAGTATGGATCGAGCTTCTCTTTGGGTTCACGACGAG
>DATLHP010000250.1:0-11498 GCA_035539835.1 Bdellovibrionales bacterium | reverse complement strand
ATTTCACTTCCGATGGTCGTCACCTGCTTCCAGGCTTCCATCTCGAGTTCTTCGTTGAATCCGCCAGCAGCGATGAGGTCTGCCTTCTGTGATGCGATCAGCAGAGGTTCATATCCTGCGAATTCACCAACAAGATCTCCCTTCACAGCATTCGGAATTTTTTCTCGATGAGCGAGAAGATCGTCTGCGAGATCAGCTCCTTCGAGCGCGATCTTCTTTTTTTCCGCGGGTTTTTCCACAGCTTCAACAAGAGCCAGTCTCCACACATTCGAACGCGTGCTACTCGGTTCAGCCGCAATGACTTCGCGAAGGACTCTTTGCAGATCGCCGCGTTGTTTCGGGTCAGTGTGTTTCTTCATAGCGGCCTGAGCCTTCGCATCAAGATACTCGATTGGCTGAGGATCGACTTTTTCAAGATATGGAAGAGCTTCGGCATGCTTGCCCGCCAAATAAAGACGGCGTCCTAAAGCTTCGGTGGCAGTCTTGTCGCCACTGTTCGCTTTCTTCTTCAATACAGCAAACGGTTGGGGCGTCTTTTGAGCATCTTCGAAAAAACGTTTTAACGTCGGCATCGGCTGGTAGTCGACGATTCTAGAAACCTCGTCGAGATCAGTCGTTAACACCAAAAGCGAAGGAATCGCCCAAATTCCGTACTTGGTTTTAAGTTCTTGGTTCTGAAAGCGATCCGAGTCGAGTTTCAACTTCACGAAACCCTTCGTAGCGCCTTTGAACGCAGCCGTGTTGAAAATCTCTGTTTCGAGACGAACGCACCCGGGGCACCAACGAGCCGAGAAGTCCGCCAAGATCAGTTTCTTTTCTTTCTTCGCCTGAGCGACAGCAGCGGCAATATCGTCTTCGATGAAACCATGTTTGTTCGGCTTCGCTGACTTCGTGGCATTTTCTTTTTTTACTATCTTCTCTGACTTGGCACCTTGGCCCGATCCAGCGATATCGATTTGCTGTGGAAGGCAGAACGTTTCCGCATCATCGCAGTAGTAAAGTGAAGCCTGTGCCTTACTGAACGTCTTCGGTAGAATGAAGACGGCTTTTTGACGATCCAATTTCTTCGGAGAGACTCTCTTTTCATCCACGATCACGACATTGGGGGCTTTCGCGTTGAAATGCAGACCCGAGCTCAATTCAGCGGTGAACGTATTGCCGTCGAGTTTGGACTGAATGGCGTTTGCGTTTTGTTTCATATCAGCCGCAAAAGTCCAAGTTCCCATCAATGAGCAAAGAAAAATGAGAGAAAGAAGACGGATCATGACTGTGCCTCCGCATATTGCTTGAATTGTTCGAAATCAGAGCGTGATTGCTTAACGAAAGACGGTTTCAAGAACGCCATGATGAATTCTTTGATGGCGCCGAACCTAAAATCCTTCTCAGCTCGGATGGTCGTGAGATTCTTGGTGCGTGGAATGAACGAAACTCTGGCAAGGCTCTTAGAGCCGCGCACCGGAAGCTCTCCGACGATCAGCTTACCCGGAAGGGACTCGGTAACCGTCGTTACCATGCCTTTTTCGCTGAAGATCTTCCAAACCTCGTCGCAAGATTTATGGACCGTCACTTCGACCGTGTATTTCATCGATGCTCCAATGAGGAATTTCCCCAGGCTCCTTGATATTTAGTCAAACTCAGCGTACCAACTCCTTCGATGATCAGCACCTCAAATGTCAGCCTCCGTTTCGGTGGCAAGAAGCTCTTCGAAGACGTCAACGTCAAGTTTACCCCGGGCAATTGTTACGGTTTGATCGGTGCCAATGGCGCCGGCAAAACGACCTTTCTCAAAATCCTATCTCGGGAAATCGAACCGAACACCGGCGACGTCCATTTTGCATCGACTCTTCGACTTTCGGTCCTTAAACAAAACCATTATGCTTACGATGAGGTCACAGTCCTTAAAACGGTTTTGATGGGCAACCAGAAGCTGTCAGCAATTTTGGACGAAAAAGACCGACTCTACGCCAAGGCCGATTTTTCAGAGGCTGATGGCGTTCGGGCTTCCGAACTTGAGACGCAGTTCGCCGAACTCGATGGGTGGGGTGCCGAGGCCGATGCCGGCGCCATGCTCGAAGGCCTCGGTATTTCAGTCGCATTGCACGAAAAGCTCGTCAAAGAGTTGGAGCCTGGTGAAAAGGTCAAAGTTCTTTTGGCCCAAGCTCTCTTTGGCCAACCTGACGTTCTTCTTCTCGACGAGCCGACCAACCATTTAGACATCTACGCCATCCAGTGGCTCGAAGACTTTTTGGCGAATTTCAAGAACACCGTCATCGTGGTTTCGCACGATCGCTACTTCTTAAACAAAGTTTGCACTCATATTGCCGACATCGATTTTTCGAAAGTCACAGTTTACAGCGGAAATTACGATTTCTGGCGCCAAGCCAGCGAATTGAATATGAGAATGAAGGCTGAGCAGAAAAAGAAGGATTCCGACAAGGCCGAAGAACTCAAAACCTTCATTCAGCGATTCAGCGCCAACGCTTCGAAATCAAGCCAAGCCTCATCGCGAAAAAAACTTCTCGAGAAACTCGATTTAACAGAACTCCCGGTTTCGTCACGCAAACAGCCTTATGTGGGTTTCACACCAAAACGCGAAGCCGGAAGCGACATTCTGACTGTGGACCGTTTGACGAAAACGGTGAACGGCGAAGTTCTTTTGAAAAACATCAGTTTCACAATGAAGAGAGGCGACAAAATCGTCCTCCTCGGTCGAAACGATCTCGCAAAAACGACACTTCTCGATATTTTGGCGGGCGAAATCGAACCAGACAGTGGTTCATTCACTTGGGGAGTGACAACGTCACGGAGCTACTTCCCGACTGATAACTCGAAGTATTTCTCAGGCAATGAAGAAACACTCGTCGACTGGCTGAGACAATACTCTGAGGACAAAGACGAATCTTTCATTCGAGGATTTTTGGGAAAAATGCTCTTCAGCCGCGACGAAGCGCTTAAAAAGCCTTCCGTTCTTTCGGGTGGAGAAAAAGTGCGCTGCATGCTCGCAAAGATGATGTTGTCTGGGGCGAACGTTCTTCTTCTCGATGGTCCGACCAACCACTTGGATCTTGAATCGATCAGTGCGGTCAACGAAGGTGTTGCGCGCTTCAAAGGCTCAGTGATTTTCACGACACACGATCACGAGTTCATCCAGACATCTGCAAATCGGATCATAGATCTTAATGCCGACGGCAGCCTGAAAGACGATCAGACGATGACATACGAAGAGTATGTCGCTCGTCATAAACCACCTACACCGCAATCACATTAACGGATTGGCAAAACGTCAGCTGGTTCTTGCAATAGAAGCGGCTGACGGAAGCGAAGAATCTGGACGTGATTTTCTAGGTCGGCAATGGCGACGAATGCGACACGAATTCCGTCTTCTGCGACAACGATGTCTTTGGGATGTTCGATCGCGTGATCCATTGACTCAGTGAGTACCGTCAACACATCGCCTTTCGGCTCATATGATAGGCCGATCAAAGAGACCCACTCTTCTTCAATTTGATCACCAATATCGAGACCAGCGACTTCGAGTTCGAGTTTCTGTCCTGGCGCCACCTTCGAGATGAGATCGAAGTAATACTGCCATTGTCCTCTGTCGAGCGTACGAAGGTTCATGAAGCGCCTCCTCTGGGAAGAATCAAATAGCAGCGTACCTCCGTGGGAGGTCGCCGCATTACACTTCATTCGAATTTATTGATGAGAATTGAACACGGACTAGCGAAGTGGGTCGCCTTCTTCCGGCATTGTCCATAAGCGAATCAGATCTCGTTCACGCTGAGGCATTAGGCCCCCGCTGATATTCGGCATCGGACTCAAGACGTTGTTAATGCGCGATACGAGAACACCTGAATCAGCAACGTCAAGAGCAGCATCGTATTCGCTCAAACGAAGTTTACTAAATCCAGGGTTGGCAGCAGTGCCGTGACACGTGAAACAACGATTCGAGAAAATGCTTCGAGCGTTCGTTCCAAGCTCGCCAGCCAACTGACCGTAGGTAATTGCACCAAACGGATTGTTCGCATTTCTCTTCGCAGACGATGCAGAAATATTTCCGGCGACATCGCGAACAAAGACATACACATCGCGGCTTCCGCTGTTCTTGAATCCAACGGTCGTCGGCTTCGCGCCACCGTCTGTCCAATTCCAGCAATCATCGCCAAGATTCGGTCTCGGAACTGAGAGCGTATAGTTTTGTTCGACAACACACCAGCCGGTCACGTCCGATTCATTAGGATGTGAGACGGACATGCTAGCAACCTGAGTATCGCTGACAGAGATCGAATTGATGGTCGGTGCAGAAGGCGCAGCGGTATCGAGCTGGACCATCACCTCAGCAGGAGAATCGTTGATCTTTAGATTCTCGTTAGCGACCCAAAGATAGAGTTTCTTCAAGCCATCGCCTGCTGAGAAGTTAAATGACGTTGGACGCGAAAGAGTCCAACCATTCACAGTTCCGTTTCCAGTCATTCCACTTTGGCAAGCGGCTTGAGTCGACGCGGGTTTCAACGGTGACTCAGACAAACACCAGCGAGAAATACCAGCATCTCGCATGATGAAAATGTCAGCTGTTGTTTTACGAATATGTGTGTTGAGGCCAGTGTCCTCATCAGCAAGGGTCAAGATCGGCGTCAGCGGCGGCGGTGAATCGTCGAGACCCGATGTAGGAACGATACGACGAATATAGAGTTGGAAAACATCCGTCGTCGTCAACGGCTCGATCAACGTGTTCGCCTGCGCTTTCATGAGCGGAATGGCTTCTGTGCCGGCGACGACGCGGCTCAAGCTTGTGAAAGTCGTTTGGCTCGTGATCGGAGTACGATTGATATAGAAGAAAAGACCTTCAACAACGATCTGTTGTTTGGTGGTTTTCAACTGAACCATCGGATTCGTGAAGATGTAACCCTTCGCGTAGTCGACATTGTTGATCTTCAAATAAAGAACTTTGATGTCGATTGAAACTTTCACTGGAACCGAGCGCTTCATCGATTCATCAAGGTCGGTTGCAAGATCAAGATCCCATGTCAGAGTTTGTGTCGCGTTGTTGGCCGAATAGATCGCTGGCGCCGCCTTCGGAGACGTCAGAAGTGATTCGTCAACACCGCCGTTTTCGGATTTGCTGACGCATTCGAGGTACTCTTTTTCGCTCGTTTGCCAGCTCTTACTCATGCTGTCGATCTTTGGCTTGTTTTGAATACCGGTGTATGGAGGTTTGTGTTGTGGATTGGTTGCCATGTAACCGATTTTCGAGACACCAGCAGCCGAGAACGATGCAAACGAAGTCGCAACGTCCGGTGATGCGAAGGTACCAAGGCCGGCTCCGCCTTCAATGTGGCATGCCACGCAGGTTGAACGGAAAAACGGATGGAACGTAGACTTATAGGTTTTGATTCGAACTTCGTCACAAGAACTGCCCGTCGAAGCGCCTTCACTTGCAAAGTCGCTGCTAACCGACACTGGCTTTGCGCAGTTATTGAATGCTACAGCCATGACCACACCCGCCGATGTGCAAAGAACTCCTGTACGAATCGTTATGAAAATACTCTTCATCACTGCACCGGCGTTTGTGTTTGAGTGAACCAGAGACGAATCAAAGCGCGCTCTTTCGCAGGCAACAATCCTGTCTGTGGCATTGGCGCCGTCGTGCTTTCGATACTCGCAAGAATTCTTGATTTCTTAGCAACCGTATCAGCGTAATCAGTCGCATTCCACTTCGAGAACCCGGCTC
Source organism: Bdellovibrionales bacterium (assembly GCA_035539835.1). Lineage (GTDB taxonomy): Bacteria > Bdellovibrionota > Bdellovibrionia > Bdellovibrionales > JAMPXM01 > DATLHP01. The sequence goes on along the minus strand of DATLHP010000250.1, from coordinate 5,767 downwards.
CACCGCTTTGATGGCACGAATAACATCTGTTGGCGAAAACTCCGCGCGCGTCGCCACTCATCGAGAGTTGCTGGAACGAAATACGTCCGTAACTATTCACGACCGAGCGCGCAGGTGAAGCTTGTGCAGGGTTACCCGCAAGGTCTCGTACGAAAACCGCGACGTAGCGAGTTCCGGCCTGAGTCAGGGCAACGTAAGAAGGTTTTGCCGTCGTGAACTGACAGTTTTGAATGTTACGAGCGTCATCTGCGTTTCCGGCTTCTTTCACACACCAAGAAACGGTTTCGCTGCTGTCACCCAATCCGTTGAGATCCGCGATTTGAGTTCCGTTGAGTGAAACCGAGGTCAAAGCAACCGAACTTGGCGCCTCGGTATCGAAAATCACAGAGCCCACACCTGGGTTCGCGCTGAGTTTCAGGTCGTTGTTAGCAACCCAAACGTAAAGCGGAATCGATTCGTTTTGGTTCGGAGCGCGACCGAGCATTGCAAGATCGATCGTGGTCGGACGTTGATTGACCCAGCCTGTGCTGGTTGAGTTTTCGTAACCTGGGCAAACCACGCCCGTCGACGCTGGTCGTGTTGAACTTGTCGTTACACACCAACGGCGCGCCGTCGAGTCGTTGCCGACAGTGATATTGACTGTCGCTAAACGCGTGTAGGCACTATTAGCTCTGATCGTCGGATTCGGAGGTGTTGGTGGATTATCTGTGCGCTGGCGAACCTCAGAGAAGCCAAACGAAATTTGGATTTTGTCGGCACTCGAAACCGCTGGAAGGCGAGTAACGACGCTGCCATCGAATAGCTTCGTCGGACCGATACCACGTGAAATCGCACGAGCCGACAACAATGGTTCAAGATCTCTTGGCTGAAGTCCATTCACCTGAACGACGACAGCTTCTACTTCGACTTCAATTTCCCCAGAGAGCATTTCGATTCGAGGATTTGAGAACGTATAACCAGTTGCAGTCTTTACGCCGCCAACCGTTTCGTACTTCACAGCGATGTCGACCATGAAAAAGGCCGGAAGTCGTGCCGATACCGGTAGTGCTTCTGCTGCAAGATACCAAGACGCCATCACTGTGCGGCCATCGCCAAAGTAAAGCTCCGGAATATTTCGCTCGTCCATAACGAGGTCGACGTTCGATGGACCATTCGTCGGTGAGCTGACGCAATTTTGATACGAGGCATACGCCAAATCCCACTTCGAGCGTGCTTCTTTGAAAGCAGTTTCGTTTTGTGGGCCAGTAATTGGCGGAGCATGTGTTGCAGAAATCGCATTGGCGTCAATGGCGTTGGCGCCAACGTCTTTGAATGTTGAATATGATTTTGCAAGATTTGAAGACGAAAACTTAAACGGAGAAACGCCGTTGTCGACGTGACACGAAAGACAGAGATTTGAATCTGTCAAAAGCGGGCGATAGCTCGTGTTGAATGCCGCCTTCAGAGTTTCTTCACAAACCGAAAGTGATGCGCTCGAACCCGAACTCGCCATGTCCTTCTCAGAAAACGGCTGACCGCAGTTGGCATAGCCGACCAAGAGAACGACGAAACTAACGCTGATCGCGACAAAGCGCGAAAGTCGACGCATCATTGTTCTATCAGCCCTTCTCAAACTTGATGGCCTGAGCGCGCAAGGCTGCGTCGCCAAGGATTCGGTTCTGCTCTAAGAAGTCCATCTTTCCGTTCAGTGCAGCATAGTTTGCGAAGACCGCTTGCGCCGCCAGTTCCGGATTGTTCGCAGTAGCGAATTTTCCATCTGCAGCTTGGCCTTCGTTGAAGCCACCGACCTGAGTGCTCGATGTTTCAGGACGCTTGATCGGATCGTAAGAAATCATGTACTGAATACCGGCGATACCACGGTCGCTCACCCAAACAGAATCAGCAGTTCCTGATTCCATCGACGTCGTTGCGCCATCAGAGCAAACGAACAAGAAGACGGGCTTCTTCAGCATCTCGGCAGTTTCGAGAATTTTACCGACAACACGGCCCGCCTCGAGATCGCGCGTGTCGCCTGTCGTGCGTGTGTTGTCGTGGTAGTCGTAGCCACCCATGTTCAAGTTAATCGTCGACGCGTTTCCAGAAATACCGTTGTACACCATCGCTGCAAACGTCGCGTTCTGACTTGTGCGATCATTCGCATTGACGCCCCAAATACGAGCGAGCTCACTCGTGACTGTTCCACCAACAGCAAATGGGTTCACGTCGCCGCCACCTGTAGCAATGAGATCGACGTTCTTGATTCCGGCGCAATCGACGAGATTTGTGATGACCGTTGCATTGTCAGTTTCGCCAATGCGACGAACCTGCGAGCCTGAGAGACTTGCGATCACTCGTGCCAAAGCACCTTTTTGTTTCATCGATAGGTTGTTCAGCGCCGCAGAGTAACCAAGAGCGTTCGCAAGATCATTCACGTTACCAACAACGAATGGCGCTGGTGGTGGAAGAACCGCAGGCTTTTGATTGATACCTGTTGAAGTGTCCGTGCGACCAAGATTCGGCAGCTTCGATCCCTGCAGACCCATTTTCAAAACGAGTCCGGTTACATCGACGGGGTTGTTTGACGTGTCATCGTTTGATGCGACGGCTTGCCATACGAATGCCGACTTATCGAGTGCAGCGATACGCAAGTTTTGGTTTCTCGGATCACGGACGCCCGTCAAAAATTTACTGACGTTACCTTGAGTGTTTCCGCCGATTGCAGTACCCGCGAAATCAACCTTCCCGAACTCTTTTGAAATATTGTACGAGAGACCGGGTCCGTTACCTTGCCCAAGTTTCGTGTATGACTTGATGTTGTCGCCCTGAAGGTTCTTTACGACAACTTGACCGGCGAGTCCGGCTCCGCCTGAGAGATTGAGCGTAATGAATGGGATGAAGCTACCAGCTCCGGCAGCGGCACATTGGTCGGCGCCATAAGCTTTCAACGGATTCAGAATCGTCGCCAAGCTTGGAGCAACCGCCCACGCCGCAAACGGAATGATACCCGTCGAAAGAAAATCACGACGAGTCACAGGTTTGCCGTGACCAAGTTTCGCCCACATTGGAATGTTCCGTTTATCCCGCCGGCTCATTCACTTCCCCCTCAAATCAAAGATCAATAAGTCAAAGCATCGATGCTCGAAAGAACTGCCGTGCAAATCGAAACCGCCATCAATCGTGTTTGCTGCGGATCATTTGCATTGGCCCCGTCACTAAACTCTTGTGCAAATTCAATAATCGCGTCGACTTCGGCGTTACTTGCATCTCGTCTCCATGCGTTTCTCGCCAAACGTTCGAAGGCCGGAGTAACAGAGTCAGAACTCTGACCAGAAAGTCCCTTCGAAAAATCGATCTCTTTGAAAAAGAGACGTGATGCTCTTTGCGCTTCTGCCGTAGCGACGTCGCGATTGACGGCTTTGTTGCAAACCGCCGACGCAAGATTTGTTACTGAGATCAACATCGGACCTGTTGCAAGCTTCAGACTATTTTCTGAAGGAAGCGAACCCGAACGAAGTGTGTATGTTGATGAAATGAGTTCGTCGTCAGCGGTTGGAGCACCAAGGCTCTCTGTTCCTGTCGCCGAAATCATCGCTTTCAGAATCTGCTCTGATGACATCAATGCCACAGAGAGTTGCGGCTCGATCCCGAGCGGTGATTCCGAAGCCATCTCCGACGGAGCTTGTCGGCCCGCAAAAGGGGCACAGTTGAAGCCCAGAACGACAGACACGGCGAGGACACTGCCCGTGATCGCCAAGCGAACGACTTTTTCTTTCGTGATCGTCTTTTTCACTTTCGTCTCCGTCATCGATCAACGCCCCATGTTTGCAATGCAGCTTGAATTCGCCGCTGCTTGCTGGAAAAGAGATCGAAGGTTGTATCCACTTTCTTTGAACTTTCCTGCGAGGCCTTGAACCAGCGGATTAACACGTCCGTCGGTTTTTGAACCAGGCAAGCAAACGGTTTCGTAGACTCGTTTCGCCATACACTGCGAGAAGCGCGTCGAGTCTGCGATCATTTGCCCGAATTGATTGACGCCGACGCCACCGCGCGAACGCGAACCTTCCCAACCAAAGAGCCCGCGATTGGCTGCGCCAACAGCGTTGTTGACGAAGCTGTCATCCGTAATTTCAAAGCCGTTCGGGAAAACATTTTCGTTGTGATTCATTTTTCTCACAACATCGCTACCGTCGACTCCGCCGTTCGGGAAACGGAAGCTTCCTGATTTGTTGATTTGAGTGTTGCGAACAACACCGAAAGTCGCGTTACCAACGGTCACGTTTGCGAAATCAAAGCGGGCAAATGCTCCACGGAAGCCGTCCATCACCGTATGACAGCCCTTACAGCTCGTTTCGAATTTCACCGCGTCGCCACCAGGCAAGCGATCGATGTCTCGACCGATTCGGGCTGGCGATGCTGACGTGTCCGCCATTTCAGACATTGGTACGCACATGAATTCACGGAACGCGAATTCAACCAAACGTCGATTCGTTCCAGCCACCGCGTGAGCCGCCATGAATGCGCGAGAAGTAATAACGCCTGCCGGATCTGGGTTCGGCGACATTGTTCCAGAAGCGTCGATTGGAATCTGTTGGCCATTCGGAATTCCAGCCGGAACACCCGGACCTGGTACTCGAATCAGAACTTTTCCGAGATCCCATTGGCCGTTTTCGAGGTCTTCATAGTGATTGTTGCTCACCAAAAAGTCTTTGAACATATCTGTGCGGACTTTTGCTTTCTTCGGATCCGCCATATAGAAGAAGTCGCCCGTCAAAAGCTCTTTCGCACTTCGCTCATCACGAGTGACACCAACGAAGCTCGCAGCGAAATCATTGAATGGTGCGCGAATCGTTTCTTCGCGATTCGACATCTTCATCGCCATTTGCTTCACGATCGTGTTCAAAAATCCAGGATGCCCCGGTTCGCCGGACGCATTGTCGCCAGTAATGTTTTCGCCGCACCGACGCGATCGTTGCGCAAAAGCTTCTCTTCAACACGTGCGACCATTGGGTGATCGATCGGAACCAACGAACCACTCAGGCGCTCGATCATACGACGAGCGTCTTGACGAGCACTGCTGATCGGCGAGTTCGATGGGTTGACGACTTCAGCTTTGATCTTGCTCTCTTCGAGAGCGCCAACGATCTCGGCACGTGTGAAGCCGCGGCAGTAAATTGCGAGATGGCGAATTTCACCTGACCAGTTTCTTTGCTGATCAACATTGGTTTGACCGTTGGCAACTGTCAGCGGAACCAATTCGTTCCCGACAACGAGCTTCGCATTCGGAGCAAATGAAGGACGCACCGATTGAACCGAGCTTCGCGGGATACGATTGACGTAGACGGTGAGAACGCCACTTGGTTCTTGCGTTGCGATCAGCTCCGAGTAACGACCCGGAGCTTCACCCTGACGAACCGATGTATATGCGCCCGTTACTGAAGATTGTGAACTTGCCGTGCTTGCGCCCGTGCGAACCATCAACGTTGCGGCTTCAGCACCCGAATCACCTGTTTGAAAGAGACCGAAGTTAGGATTCGCGACCGAGCTCATTCCTTCTGAGTTCGAAAGGCCTACGATCATATTTCCGGTTCTGTCGTTACCTTGAAACGGAAACCAAGGTCGGACAAACGCTTGGATCGTGAATCCAGATGTACAAGCTGAAAGCTTCGTCGCCACCCCTTCGCTGACAAAGAAAGTGCGATGGCGCTGAGCGGATTGATAGCCCTGATCAGGATCCGATGGTGCACCGTTTGGCTTCGGATTCATGACGACATCACCAGATTGAAATGCA
>DATLHP010000249.1:0-3781 GCA_035539835.1 Bdellovibrionales bacterium | reverse complement strand
ACAGTCTACGGAACGACTCTCGAAGACCGCTTCGACTATTTCGTCGGCGTCTACAATGGCTCACCGACGAATCAAGAACGAAGCACTGACCAAAACTACATCGTCGAAGCTCGAGCGACGATGAGCCCGATGGGGCCAGTGAATGCGAACGAACTTCCATTCACAGCAGAAGGTGAAGACCTGCCGACGCGGGCATCATTCACACTTCAGGGCTATCACGGAAAAATTCAAACCACTGAAGAAAGCTACAATCTCAGTAACAGTGTTCTCACACCAGTACAGACATCAGAGACCGAAGAAACAACGACCGCCGGCGCCGACGTTTGGTTCCAGCAGGGAAGACTGATTGCATTCGGCGAATACTACTGGCGCAGACTAGAACCCGAAAGCACTGGCCCGGCCTTCAATTCTAGTGGTGCTTGGGGACAAGTCATCGTCAATGCTTACAAAGACATACTCGGCGTTGGTGCGCGTGCGAATTGGATCGATCCGAATTCAGATCTATCAAATGACGAAGCTTCAATTCTCGAGGGACAAATCGCGTGGTTCATCAAAGCTCCAGAGCAAGTATTAAAACTCAGATACGCTTGGGAGAATCAGCAGTCTCCAGACGAAGACGCCTTAGGGGATTTTATACTTCCGTATCCGGTCGGTACTTCGCATGTCGTGACTTTGCAATTCACTCTCGCATTCTAGAAGGAAGGTTCGGTGGAGGGGCTCAGCGAGTTTCGTTCATACGTTGATCTCTCTCGGCCGTATTTTGAATACTTGGCCGTCGCGACCGGCGCGGTTTCAGGTGCGCTTCACGCACGAAAAAGATCTTTCGATTTTGTCGGCGTCGTTATCATTGGGCTTGTCAGCGGACTGGGTGGCGGCTTGATTCGAGATTCGATGCTGTCAATGGGCCCTGCTCTCGCTCTTCGTATTCCCGGATTTCTGATCACGGCGATGGTTGCCGCACTTCTCGGAAGTATGTTCGGTTCCTTCATTACGGATTGGCGACGAACACTTTGGGTCATCGACACGATTGCCCTTGGACTGTTCGCTGTTGTTGGGCTTCAGAGAGCAGAGGCAGCGGGCTTGCAAATGGTTCCGAGTATTTTTCTTGGAGTTGTTACTTGCGTCGGTGGCGGCTTGATTCGCGATGTGCTTTGTCGTGAAACTCCGATTCTTCTTTTGCCCGGACGTCCATACACGATCGTCGCATTGTTCTCTGGCGTCGTTTATATGATTGCGCTTCGTGGGTTTGCGATGCCGACTTTCACAGCCGAACTTCTCGCCATCTGCGGAGCATTTTTCTTAAGGCTCATTATTGAATGGCAGAAGTGGGTGATGCCAGCGCCAGACGATCTTCGCCGGCTCAAACTGTCGCGTTGGAGTTCTAGATAGTGATTGTTCCGGTGCTGAGCGAGTAGATGCCATAGATCGCCGCCATCAATGCGACGATAAAGATCAGCACCTCGCCTTTGACGAACACGGGGCGTTTGAGTTCTCGATGCGCAATAAAAAAGAGTATTGTTCCTGGCGCATAGATGATGGCCGAGAGCAAAATGAACTTCAGGCCGCTCGCCCAGAGCAAAAAGATCGTATAGATCGTTGCCAACGTCGCTCGCAGCAAATCCCCGCCAATTCCATCTGGTTTTTCAAGGTAGGTGTCTTTGGTCAAAACGATTTTGAGCGCATAGGCGGCGACTAAAAAATATGGAATCAATGTCATCGCGCTTGTTAGTTTCAGCGCAAACGTAAATGCCTCTTCAGAGAACAGCGTTACGACCAAGAAACCTTGTACGAGCAAGTTCGTCCACAGAAGTGCTGTCGACGGAACCTTGTTCACGTTTTCTTTGGCGAGAAACTTCGGCATGCTCTCTGTCTTTGCGGCAGTAAAGGCGACTTCGGCAGCGAGAAGCGACCAAGAAAGATACGCTCCAAGAACCGAAATGATGAGCCCGACACTGATAAAGATCGTTCCCCACGGCCCAACGACAGATTCAAAAACTCCTGCCAACGACGGCGCGCGAAGCTCTGCAAGCTCTGATCTCGGCAAAATACCGTAAGGCAAAATCGTCACGAGCACGAGAAGGCAAAGAACTCCTAAAAAGCCGAGCAGGGTCGCCGTTCCGACGTCGCGACGAGACTTTGCAAAACGCGAATACACACTCGCGCCTTCGATTCCAAGGAATACGAAGACAGTGACGAGCATCGTGCTGTTCACTTGTCTGAAGATCGACTCAAGCGTGTGATTCTCTCCGCCCCAGAAATCTTTCATAAAAAGATCCTGTTGAAACGCGAAGGCTACGACGACGACAAAGATGATCAGCGGAACAATCTTAGCAATCGTCGCAATCATGTTGATGGCGGCAGCCTGTTTAACACCGCGAAGAATCATCATGTGCACGGACCACAAGATCACTGATGATACTAAAACCGCCGGAATCGTATTGCCTTCGCCAAAGATCGGGAAGAAGGCTCCCAATGTCGACTTGATTAGAACGAAGTAGGTGACGTTTCCGATCGCACAGCCTGTCCAGTATCCAAGGGCAGAAAGAAAACCGAGGTAGTCGCCAAAGCCGGCTTTCGCATAGGCATAAACACCGGCATCAAGCTCGGGTTTTCGTTGTGAGAGCGTTTGAAAGACGAAAGCGAGCATGAGCATGCCGGTGCCTGCAATGGTCCATGCGATCAATGCGCCAAAAGGCCCCGTTGCTTCGCCAAAAGTGGCGGGTAGCGAAAAGATTCCAGCGCCGACCATCGAGCCTACGACCATGGCGGTTAGTGCGAATAGCGACAATTTCTGGTTCGACGACTCTGTTGTCGACAAATGCGCCTCCGTTTTTCAGCACAAACTGCGAAAACCTAAACGCAAAACATCGAATTGACCTTGTTCAGATATGATCTGTTCTTGTGCTATCGAACATCTCTGGCTTGCCGCATGGCGCAAAGCCGCAGCAGTTCCGTTTTTCCGGCAATTTGAATAAGATCAGGGCTTTTCACCGCATGAGGCCCGAATGAGCAAACCAAACAAACCTGTAGTCACCGATGCACCGAACTTTCTGAAGGGAATTATCGAGTCCGATAAAACCTCGGGAAAAGTGCAACAGGTTGTCACTCGGTTTCCACCGGAGCCAAACGGGTATCTTCATCTCGGTCATGCGAAATCGATCTGCTTGAATTTTGGTTTGGCTGAAGAGTTCGGTGGTCGCTGTCATCTTCGTTTTGATGATACGAACCCAGAGACCGAAGAGGTCGAATACGTCGAATCGATTCAAGCCGATGTGAAGTGGTTGGGTTTCGATTGGGGAAAAGATCTCTATTTCGCCTCCGATTATTTTCAGCAACTTTACGACTGGGCCGAGCTTCTGATCAAAGAAGGTAAAGCCTACGTCGACAGTCTCGATGAAGAAAAACTTCGCGAGTACCGCGGTAACTTCACGACGCCAGGTAAAGAGAGTCCGTATCGCAATCGTTCAGTCGATGAGAATCTCGATCTCTTCCGTCGCATGAAGGCTGGAGAATTCGAAGAGGGTCAGCACGTTCTGCGTGCGAAGATTGATATGCAGTCGCCGAACATGAATATGCGCGATCCGCTGCTCTATCGTATTCGCAAAGCGCATCATCATCGCACTGGCGATAAGTGGTGCATCTACCCGATGTACGACTACGCTCATCCGCTTTCCGATGCGATCGAGAAGATCACGCACTCGATTTGTACACTTGAGTTCCAGGATCATCGCCCGTTCTACGATTGGTGTGTCGAAAACATTCCGACAGGCGGGGAGCCGCA
>DATLHP010000248.1:0-1853 GCA_035539835.1 Bdellovibrionales bacterium | reverse complement strand
GCAAATTCCGCAAATCGCTCACGCACAAAGAGTCTGACTCTTTCAATCACTTACGTTCTTGGAATTGCGGTCACCTATGCCATCGCTGGCGTCATCGCGGCAAAAACAGGGGCCTTGTTCGGAGCACTTCTGAGTAACGTCTATGTGGTCTCTGGCATTGCGACGATTTTCATCGTGATGGCGTTGAGCATGTTCGGCTTTTATGAGATTCAAGCCCCGGCCTTCGTTCGCAATCGTCTCGGCACAGCTCAGACTGGTGGCGGAATCGTCGGAGCCTTCGCGACGGGTCTCATTGCCGGTATCGTCGCAAGCCCCTGTGTCGGCCCAGTGCTCGTTGGCGTTCTCGCACACGTTGCTCAAACTCAAGATGCAGTCTTAGGATTCGCACTTCTTTTCACGTTCGCCGTCGGCATGGGGACACTCTTCATCGCGATTGGACTTTCGAGTTCGGTTCTGAACAAGCTTCCGAAGTCAGGCGCATGGATGGAAGCTCCGAAGTTCTTGTTCGGCGTGATTCTGGTCGGAATGGCGTTCTACTATATCAAGCCAATCTATCCTGAATGGTTGTTCAGAGTTCTCATCGGTGTTGCGTTGATTCTTTTCGGATCTGCCGAAGGCCCGTTCCGTCATGGCCAAGGTCTTCTTTTGAAAGAAAAGCTACGCAAAGGTTTGGCTCTCGCACTCGTCGTGATGGGGGCTGCGTTTGTTTTCGCCGGCACTGTTCAACGTCTTTATCCACAGGGTTTCATCAACGCAGAACAAACATCGACGACAACGAAACTCCCATGGCAGCCATTCAGCGATGATGCATTGAAGACAGCGATCGATCAGAAAAAACCGGTCATCATCGACTTCTATGCCGACTGGTGTGCAGCGTGTGTTGAACTAGAAAAAGACACGTTCCCCGATCCGCGCATCCAAGCACAGGCTGGTGATTTCGTGTGGCTGAAAGTCGATGCGACCGAAGAATCTGCAGAGCTCGATCGTGTTCGCAAGATCTACGAAGTCGTCGGACTCCCAACGATGATCTTCTACGACAAAAACGGCCAGATCCGAAAAGATCTCACCCTCACCGGCTTCGAAAAAGCCGACCTCTTCTTAAAGCGAATGGAAGCCATCCGCTGAGTTTGGCGGGCTCTCCCGGTCCCGGTTTTGTTCCCTGATCTTTCGCCTCGAGGTTTTAACGCCTCATCATCGAGATGCTTGTGAACACGTTGGGACATCTTTCAGACGACAGAACTACAAAAGCAAATCTCGCATTCGCCTTACGATTTCAATCACTAACAGAACCAGACCTAAGACTCGTTTAGCAAGTGCGAGCAAACGTCGAAACTTCCTATAACGGGTAGGAAAATTCGGCATTCGGACCTCCTCGTGCAATCGAGGACGAAAGATCCAAAAGAGCGAGAACGGGAGAGACCCGAACTCGCTCTTTGCTTTTTGTGTGCCGAGTGCCCAGCACTCCCAAAGACAGGCTGTTCTAGAAATTCTTACGGAGCAGCTGGAGATTCGAACCATCTCTCTTAAACTCAAATTCACCAAAGCTGTCGTTCACTAGCTTAGTTGCAAGCAAACCTTCGGCATCGTCATAAAGCGAGAAATCAAGCGAGCGGAATTTGAATCTTTGATCGCCAGAAACGAATTTTATTTCGACTTCAAAAGGATATCCGTCTCGATCTTGAAGATGAAAAGTGATCGTGTCTGAGCTCGAAGCAGCCGTACCCGGCAGCCAGTTCGACGACGCCAATATTCGCTCGCGATGTTCTTCGCCAACTGAAACTTTGAAGGCGTGGAACTTATCAACAGATGGTGGCTGTGGCGGGCTCGTTCGCTGTTTGTGCGTCATGTGATAC
>DATLHP010000247.1:0-6590 GCA_035539835.1 Bdellovibrionales bacterium | reverse complement strand
CTTGAAGGAGTCCGGTCGAGGTGCGACGATTTCGAATGCGCATCAACTGGTTTCTCATCTTGCTCGCTTACGCAGGTCTCTTTGTCTACGGGCTCGTCGACAATGCGAGGGGCCCTGTTTTTCCAGACATTCTTTCGACCTTCGCATTGAGTGACGCTCTGGGGTCGGTGTTTTTCTTCCTATCCAGTTTGGCCGCGACTCTCGTTAATGCGACGGCGTTTTGGTGGTTAAAGCGCTGGCATAGCCGCAAGACATACAGTCTGTTCATTGCTTGCCAAGTTCTCGGCATGGGGCTGATTGCGGTCAGTCCAACGTATCCGATCATGTTGCTAGGGGTGGTTCTTTTCGGATTCAGCATGGGCGGGATGGGACTGCTCGTGAACGTCTTCGCTGCTGAGGCGGCTGAAGGTGAAACAAGAAGACGCGTGCTTTCTGGGCTTCACGGCATGTATGGAATTGCGTCTCTGATTTCGCCAGTCGCGGTGACAGTGATTTATTCGATGGGCGGCGATTGGCGCTCAGCGCTTGGTATTTTGGCGATCGCTCCGGCTTTGGTTTTCATTCTTTCATTTGTTAGCGCAAAGACCCCTGACCCAGAGGGTGTCGTTGTCGATGCAAAGATGGCAAAACAGGTTTCGTTCGTTCAAGTATGGCCGTTTGTCATCATGGTCGCATCCTACGTCGTTGCCGAAGTGCTGCTGGGATCGCGGATGGTTCTTTTTACGAGGCGCGAGCTCGGCTACTCGGTTGAGTATTCGAATTTTCTGCTGTCTGGATTCTTTATGGCGCTCTTCATCGGAAGAATGTCATTTGCCGTTTTTACGTTTCGCTTTCCGACACGAGCGCTCTTGCTGTTTTCAGCGATTAGCGGGCTTGCGTTCTTCGTTGTTGGCCTTTTGGTGAATCCGATCGCACTGATTGGCTGCGGGCTAACATTCTCGTTCTTTTATCCGTGTGCGATGGCCGAAATCAGCGAGAAGTTAGGGCCGAGCCGGGCGCCGGTGGTGATGTCGTGGGTACAGACATTTCAGTCGATTGGAATCCTGTCGATGCACTTCCTCGTCGGCGTGCTTTCAGACAAAATCGGCTTGGCCAAAGCATTCTGGCTGGGACCTTTGGCTCTGGTCGTAGTCATCATCTGCCTAATTTGGAAATTTTCTCTCGGAGAGCAGGCTAACTCGACGGCCTAAGGTGGCTTTTTCCGTGAGGTTAGGCTACTTTGGCCCCGCATCCCCAGGAGCCTCAGTGACCATTAAGACTGCCGAAGAAATCCGCCAGATGGAGCAGGTTTGTAAACTTGCTGCGCAAACCCTTTATCATACGGCGAAATTCGTAAAGGCCGGCATTACAACCGATGAACTCGATCGTATTGCGCATGACTTCACGCTCTCGAACGGAGCGAAGCCGGCGCCTCTCGGGTATCATGGCTATCCTAAGTCGATCTGTACTTCTGTTAACGAAGTGATCTGCCACGGGGTCCCGAACGGAACGGTGCTTAAAGACGGCGATATTATCAATATCGACATTACCTGCTTAAAAAATGGGTTCCACGGCGACACTTCGGCGACATTCTTTGTCGGAGAAGTGTCGGAGCGAGCTAAACAAATCACTGAGATTGCAAAACAAGCCATGCTCGAGGGGATTGCAGCAATTACGCCGAGCGGTACGACCGGAGATATCGGGTTTGCGATCAATAAATACGTCACCAAGAACAACTTCCATGTCGTCCGCGAGATCGGCGGGCACGGCATCGGCCGCGTCTTCCACGAGGACCCATTTGTTCCATCGTTCGGTAAAAAAGGCAGAGGCGACCGTCTCCGCGTTGGTGGAACGATTACAGTTGAGCCCATGGTGAATGAGACGGCAGCAGAGCTCGACGAGCACGACATCGCGGGATCGTCGATTAAGTGGTACACGACGGGCGACAAAACGCTTTCAGCTCAGTTCGAGCATACCGTGTTGATTAGCGATGCAGGTCCGGTCATACTCACGGTTTATTAAAATTTAGGACATTTAAATGGCGACAACGACTGCCGAAAAAAGGACAGCGAAAATGACTGCAAAGACGGCTAAAAAATCTTCGGGAAAAACTGCAAAGACTTCGAAACGTGACTTCCGCGTTTGCGAAGCAGCGATGACAGACGCGAAAGTTTTCAACGAGCTTGCTCGTTGGGGTCGCGAAGAAATCAACCTTGCTGAAACTGAAATGCCAGGCTTGATGGCTCTTCGCCAAGAATACAAAGGCAAAAAACCTTTGAAAGGCGCGCGCATCGCTGGCTGCCTTCACATGACAATTCAAACTGCGGTCTTGATCGAAACTTTGATCGACCTCGGTGCTGAGATTCGCTGGTCTTCATGCAACATCTTCTCGACTCAAGATCACGCAGCGGTTGCAATTGCGGCAGCTGGTATCCCGGTCTTCGCTTGGAAAGGCGAGACAGACGAAGAGTTCAACTGGTGCATCGAGCAGACGATCACTGGCTGGGGCAAAGAGGGTTACAACATGATCCTCGATGACGGTGGTGACCTCACGAACATGATGCACGAGCCGCGCTTCGCAAAAGAACTCAAAAAAATCGTCGGTCTCTCTGAAGAGACAACAACCGGCGTACACAACCTCGAAAAGATGGTCGCATCAGGAAAACTCAAAGTTCCTGCGATCAACATCAACGACTCGGTGACGAAGTCGAAATTCGATAACCTCTACGGCTGCCGCGAATCGCTCGCTGACGGTATCAAGCGCGCAACAGACGTGATGCTCGCTGGTAAGATCGTCGTTGTTGCTGGTTACGGCGATGTCGGCAAAGGCTGTGCGCATTCAATGCGTTCATACGGTTCGCGCGTTCTCATCACTGAAATCGATCCGATCTGCGCACTTCAAGCGGCGATGGAAGGCTTCGAAGTCGTAACAATGGAGCAAGCGGCTGCAGAGGCCGACATCTTCGTTACGGCAACAGGTTGCACGGACATCATTACCGAGAAGCACTTCTCGAAAATGAAAGACCGCGCGATCGTCTGCAACATCGGTCACTTCGATATCGAAATCGATATGGCTTGGTTGAACAAGAATTCGAAAATGCGTGAAGTGAAGCCGCAAGTCGATATTCACACTTTGAAAAACGGTCGCGAGATCATCGTTCTTGCGAAGGGTCGTCTCGTGAATCTCGGATGCGCGACAGGTCACCCGTCGTTCGTCATGTCGTCTTCGTTCACAAACCAAGTCATCGCTCAGCTCGAACTCTGGTCGAACCAGAAATCTGGCAAGTACAAACAGATCAAAGTTTACCGCCTGCCAAAAGAACTCGACGAAAAAGTCGCAGCTCTTCACTTGGGCAAACTCGGCGTGAACCTCACGGTTCTCTCTGACAAGCAATCGAAGTACTTGGGAATGGCGAAGAACGGTCCGTTCAAGCCAGAACACTACCGCTACTAAGAGAAGCTATTTGCTCGAGGGATCGCTTCCTCGAACTTCTTCTTTGAATAAAACATCGATCGCCCGAAGGATTGTTTTCGATTCTTCGGGCGAAAGTTTTTTAACGCGAGCCTCGACCGCTTTACGGTTCGCTCGCATGACTTCTCGCGTGTTATCCAAAATAGCTCGAGCTGGATCTTTCGGAATAAAGAGTCTGAGCATTTCGACGTAGCTATCGAGCTTTTGCGCGTTCATTGATCCATCCGTTGCCGGCATTTTTTCGATGATCAATGATGCTTTGATTTGCAGAGCATCGAAGTCGGGTTTGGCTTTCTTCTCTTCAGCTTTGAACTCGGTTTTAATCTTATCGAGTTGAACGCACTCTGGGCACTCTTCGCCAGCATGAGCGAATCCGATAGAAAGCGTCGTAAGAATTCCGAGGAGGAAAGTCAGCGATTTCATTTTCTTCCCTTCGGTACATAAATTCCGATCAGGCGACGCTTTGTGGACTTTTTATCGATTGGTTTATCTGTACAGAAGTCACTACAGAAGCTGTCTTCATCGACTCTGATTTCAACGTGGCCGCTCTTTCCACCATCGTAAACAAGGACCGATGGAACTGGAGCGTTCATCGAGTCTTTCACCGTCGCCATAATGTTCACAAAGCCTTTATCGGCTAAACCAGGATGCATCATGCGTGCGGGAAGACCCGGCACTCTGTCCGGTATCAGTCCGGCTTCTGTGAGGGTATCGTTGACAGCTTCCTTGCAAGCTCCCTTGGTCTCATTTCCTGAAACCCCATAGCGGGTTTTGATCGCATTTTGATATGCGATTCGTTGCAGATTCGCGAGGCTTTGATCTGAGATTGAGCGAAGTGCATCGCTTGTGCTCGTAAGGGCGCGCAAATTTCTAGAATCGACGGCCTGTAGGGTACCGATGAAGTCATCACAGTCAGAGAACGTGAACTGTTTCAGGGCCGTTGAGCGTGAAGGATTGCTGAAATCTGGTTTCACGAGTTCAAAAACGGGTTTGTATGTGCACTGCGGATGTCGTTTGGCTTCGTAGTAATACTTTGATCCTGTGAGCGTGCTGACGCCGACTTCGTAGAGGCTCTCGGTCATGACTCCGGGTTGGCAGCAACGGCGGGTGAGGTATGCACTTCCTTGCATGGCCATGCGAACGCCGTTTCCGTTGAGCTCTGGAAAATTGAAGCGAACAGAATCATTAGTCACTTTAAAGATAGTTTGTCCGGGACTTTGAATACCACCGACGACAGGTGCGAGATCGTCTGATCGAATTTGGCCTTTGGCGCCAACGACGGCTCCTTGAATAACTCGTCCTGTATTGTGATCCAAGATTGATGAAGTCGCATTGAGTGGAACTGATAAAACGGTGGCCGTGAGAAGAAACCCCGGCAAGACGCCGCCAGTTGCAGGGGAAATAAAAGTTTCACTTCCCTTATCAAGTTTGATGATCGTTCCTTCTTTGAAATAACCATCAACGAAGTCAGATCTGTTAGCGAGTTTGATTTTACGTTGAAGAGCGTCTCTGCCGATTGTGCCTTTGGTAACAAAGAACGGCGGTTCATTTTCTGTGACGATGTGGCAGCCCGCATTCATCGGAAGCGTCAGTGACTTTTTTCCGGGCGCAGGAGGGGTGATAACGGTCGCAGGTTGCGCCTGGCTTGTTGACGCAAGTAGCGGGATGCTGAGCGCTAAGATGATGATCTCTCTAAGCATAATGCTCCATCGGTGCACAGCTTATTAGTCTTAACGAAAGCAGCCGAGTCTGCACAATAAAGTGCATAACCCGATCATTTCGTCTCATTCCGAGACACGCCAAGAGGTGCGCCGCTCCCGTTGGTAGCAAGCGCGCGTTAAACGCGCTGCCGCTACCAACGGGAGCGGCGCACCTTTTGGCTGGTAATGTCGGCGGGGTTTCGCAAAACTTCTCGAATAGGAGGACGCTATGAAAAAATCTGGTAACTACGTTGATGGTTTTATTCTTCCGGTTCCGCGCAAGAATCTTGCTCAGTACAAAAAAGACGCTCGTTTGGCGCGTAAAGTTTGGCTTGAGCATGGTGCTCTCGATTACGTTGAAAACATGGCTGACGATGTTCCAGAAGGAAAGACGACGTCTTTTCCGAGAAGTGTGAAGCTTAAAAAAGGTGAAGTCGTATTCTTCTCGTTTGCGACCTACAAGAGCCGCAGACATCGCGATCAAGTCATGAAGAAAGTCATGAATGATCCACGCATGGCGTATGACCCAAAGAAGCTTCCATTCGATGGAAAGCGCATGTTCTGGGGCGGTTTTAAAACCGTGGTTAAGTCTTAAGCCTTTTTAACAAACTGAAGATAGTGCGACATCTCCGCGATGGATTCGCGGATGTCGTCGACGGCGCGGTGAGCGTTCTTCTTGTCGTACTTCACGCTGAACTTAGCATTCATCATGATCTTCCATGATGTGACGTCGAGCATGCGGTAGTGAAGTTTGGCGGCGAGGGTCGGAAAGTACTTGTTGATGAACAAGCGATCTTGTCCGATCGAATTGCCAGCAAGCACTGGACGCTGGCCTTGAAAATGTCGGTCCACCAGATGAATCATCTGTGTTTCCACTAAGCTAGGCTCGGTGCCTAAAGGAATCTGTGCAGTGAGGCCAGAGTTTCCGTGGTGGGTCTTGTTCCAGTCGTCCATACGATCAAGGAATTCTTGAGGTTGTTTGATCACTGCGTGGTAACTCTCGAGTTCTTTGAATTCGATGTCAGTGATGATCGCAGCGACTTCGATAGGAACTTCTTTGTTCACATCGAGGCCGGTCATTTCCATGTCGAGCCACAAGAGTTTTTCCATTCCGGTATCCTAACCTCAGTCTAGGAAGACGATCAAGACACCTTCGTTGCGTCCGCCGCTGATTGTGCGCTCCAACTCAAAGGGAAAGCCACCCAGCTTGAGGTACTTTTGCGTGGCTTCTTTGACTTTGCCCGTTCCACGCCCGGTCATAATGCGAATGCGCTCCGAGCCGCGCGCGGTCTCTTTAGTGATGAAGCGGTCGACGAGATCAGCGATTTCATCAACGGTACGGCCATGGAGATCGAGTGTGGGCAGCGACTTCATTCGGATAGTCTATCGACTGAGGTCTGGGCCGTAAAGCGATGAGGTAAAATGGCCGAAAAGTAGGG
>DATLHP010000246.1:0-7712 GCA_035539835.1 Bdellovibrionales bacterium | reverse complement strand
GAATCGTAGTGAATGACGCCAATCGGAAACACGAGGACCGAAGCGTTTGCACATTCCTCGATGAATTTCGCGCCCAGCTCAATGGGTGGCGCAGCTTGAATTGTAAAGCCACATCCGAGCCGACGCCAAACCTTCAGGAGTTCAGGAACAATTTGTTGGTGGCTCGCCCAAGCCGCTGGACCAAGGGGTAGAATAATAAGGGGTCGTTTCATTCGACAACCTCACGACGAAAAATCACTGATTCATTGTCGGCGATGCCGAATCGCAAAGCTTTTTCGAGAGAAACGTTTTTTCCAGCAAACGAGAGATCGAGAAAATGCAGTAAGGCAATTGGCGTTAGGAATGGATAACGTCCTTGCGCTGTCAAAAGAAGATCAGAAGTCGACCCGGCTGAGTGACGAATACGGAAGAAGTCGTTTCCGAAGTAATAGTTCGCATAGCAGCTCACGATCGCAAAGAGCTGGTATGGAAGGCGTGAGGTGCTGTTTTCTCTGAAGACGTTCACGTTCGCATTTTGTCCCATGCCAGCATGGCCGACATAAAAAACAATCGGTTTTGTTCGAAGACTTTCTTTTAGAAACTGCCAGTGCTGTGCTTTCTTTTGTGGTTCGTCCGTTGAACCGAAGAAGACATCGATAGAAAAGTTTTTCTGAGAGGCCTTCAGCGTTCCGACGATCGAGATTAAGAGATGAGTGTTCTTATCCTCAATTCTTGGCGTTTCTAGGTTCGCAATCGTATCGAGGTTTCCAAGTACGTGCAGAAATGACCAAACAGCTTGGTCTTGTGAAAGAAACTCGGTTTCGTTCATATTTCGGCGCACGATTTTGCGAGCCTCATCAAGCAATGTTGGCCCATTTTTGAAAAGTGAGAGTGCGCGATCGAGAGATGTTCGATCCGCTTTCTGCGAAATTAATCCATGAACAATGCTGATATCGATCCGAGGAAGATGCTCGAGTGTTTTGAATTCCAGGGATGTCGATCGAGATGCGTCTGGTACGAAGTCGGCCGTAATATTGGCGTAGTCAGATCCCTGCTTCAAAATTCCATCGCAATCGATGGAGCTTCCGTTCTGCAGTTTCCGCTTCTGATGCGGGCTCCAGACATACCAGTACATCGACGGAAATTTGAGGTCTGCCATTTCATCAAAAGCGCATGGGTTGGTCTTTTGCGAGCTTCGCCCATATTTTAGGATCTGCCTTTGAGCGGGCGACACGAGCCAGAATGCTAAATAAGGATCGCGAGGGAGTACTGCGTCGATCGAGCGCACGTTTGCAGAGTCTTCACCGCAGAGAAGAACGGATTGATGAGCTTCGTAGGTAATCGTGGTGGCTGAGTCTTCTGTCCTGACCACTCGATCGGTGAGAAAAGAGTTCGGATAGAGGCTGTGATCGTCTGTGAGATAGTCGTATGAAAATGACTTTCCGTATGACGTTGGCTTCACGCTCAAGACGTTCACTTTTTTGTCACCGAGCAAAAACACTTTGATTTTCGAAGTCTTGGGAAATCCGTGTGCGAAGTAACCTTGGAGAAACTGAAGCTGACGATCGATCGCTTTTTCGGGATTCTTTTCAAGGTCGAATGCATCCGAGAAATCTTTGTGTGCGGTCACTTTGCTTTTGAAGCGAATCACACCGGCTCGAGGATTCATGCACCCAGCGAAGATCGGAAGTGTCTCCGGTGCTTTCGCATTTTGAATGCTCATTTCATTGAAGAACCCAGGAGGGAGTGTGTCTGCACGGTTGCTACGCCAAAACAGAAAAACTAATACGCCCGCTAAGAAGAGGGTCGTTAGCACCAATTGATGACCGCGTCTCATCTTTGGTCCTCTGCTATGTCAGCGTAATCTTGTATTTGTCCCAAAGGGGACCATAAGGGTCAGCCGGTGAAGTCCAAGGATCAACCTCGCCATAAACAGGCATTGCAGGCGGCACGTCTTTATTGCGCTTTGCCGATTTCTTCTTAGATTTCAATTTCGGTTTTCGTGACATTGTTAATCAATAACAACTCTCCCCGAGAAAGTCCCTAGTTCCGGGCTTGCTTGGCGAAATCTTCAAACTCCATAGCGAGTCGTTTTGCTACGCAAATGATAAACTTCATAAGTTGAGTTAGATCACTTCAGCGTTTTCGCGACAGATTGGATCTCAGCGAGAAGTTTTGATGAATCGGCAGGCTCTGTCAGTAAGTGTGCCCGAAGTTTTTTGAAGTCAGGGCTTTCGCGTAGGAACTTTGATTGCGCAGCCATATCGGTCCTCTTTTTCAGCTCCTCAGTCATCCTGTTCCAAGGCTCACCGTAGACGCGGTTTTCTTCGGCGAGATCGGCTTTGATCGTTTGCAAGAGTGCCTGAGCTTTTTCTAAAGAACCAGCGGGCCCCTTCCAGATTTTTTTCTCGAGGCCGTGCACGAGAACCTTGGCGTCGGCCAAGGCCGAGATCAGCGTGGGGAACTTTTCTTTCGTCACGATCGATTTGAGAACAGCATCGCGTGTTTTCCGATCGTTCTTCGTATCGAGAAGAAGAATGCGGAGTTCACTTCGTTTCATTGTGCAGTTTGCATAGTTGTCTTCAAGATACTTTGGGAAGTGGGCTTCGAGATCTGCGTTCAGCTTTGCCAGTCGATTTCCGAGTTCTTCAGCGGAAGGTCGAAAGGGTGGCGTCAGGGCGTCTTTCTCTGTTAGCGATTTGCAGTCAACGGCCGCGAAAGATGAGATCGGAAAGATGAACAAGAACAATAGAGTGATGATTCGCATAAAAGCCCCTTCGCTGCCCAAACAATAGGGGCGGTAGAATCGATAGGCAATGAATCCGACTTCTTGAAAAGAAGTTGAGAGCCGGGCCAGTGCGAAGTAGCCTGCAGGCAACAAGAGGTACAGCCATGAGTCAGTATTTGTTAGAGACGAGCCCATTCCTTATCGATTTAGGAATTTTGGTTCTCCGCGTTTTCATCGGCATTTGTTTCGTCATTCACGGCTTGGGTAAGCTTGGTATTGTCGGGCCCGGCTCTATGAACGGGTTCGTTGGCTGGCTTAAGAGTCTTGGGGTCCCATTTCCAGAAGTTCAGGCTCGTATCGCGATGCTTTCGGAAATCGGCGGGGGAGTACTGATGACTTTGGGACTCTTCACGCGAGTCGGACTCCTGCTTTGCTTTGCGATGATGATCGGTGCTAGTTTCATTGGCCACAAAGGCGGTGGTTACTTGATCACCAACAATCCTCCAGGAAACGAGTACACCGTGAATCTCGCAGCGATTTGCGTCGCTCTGTTTCTTCTGGGCCCTGGCTCTTACTCTTTGGATGCAGTCTTGTTCTAAGAGTACACGGTGCACTTGCTGTCGAAGTTTTTCACAGGCGTAGAGCGAGCTACGATCTCTCGGATAATGCTGGCCTCAGAACGACGTCATTGTTTATAGGATCAAAAAGACGGGTCTGGCGCTTGCTTTTCAGTGTCTTATGCGCGCGCTCCTTGGGTTCGTTTTCACATTCATCGTCTTGTTCGGCATCAATCGGTCTGAGCAGGCGTATGCCGTTGGACCTCGGTCGTTTACGGCCGAAGAGGCCCAGGGCGCGTTCGATACCGTCGAAAACTACCTTCGCGCCCAACACACTGTCCGAGTCGTGATCAGCAGGGCGCCGGGTTTTGGTCACCAAATGGCAGCGATTCGCGCAATGAAGCGATTTCGCGAGCTCGGTTTTCAAGGAACGTTTGAAATCATTTACTCAATCGAAGCGATCAAACAGTTAAAGGTTCTGATCCCAGGCTTTGACGGGTCAAGACCTGAGACAGTCCAAGAGATTCGATCGAATCAGCTCGGACAATTGCGTTTGGTCAGCAGCGCACGCGCTCTCTACCTGACAAAGAAGAAGGTCGGCTTAGGATTTAGTGCTGCTGATGATGCGACATTTGGCGTGAGACTCCGAGAAATTTTGAATGTCCAAACAGCGATCAACTTTCAACCAATGGGTTGGACTGGCAGGGCGTCGGATCATCAGATTGTTTTGAAAGAGAGAGAAGTTTCGCTCAGGCGCTTGATCAGACTGCAGGTTCACAATGATCCAATTCAAGAAGATGCAGTAGAAGGCATCATTCGCGAAGAGCTCAAAGGACCTATTTATGAAACCAAGCAGCCTGGAGTTTTGTCGATGCTTCAAGCGACAGAGCAGATCGACATACTTCCGGCCTACTCGCAATTCCTCGAGCGATACGGCCCATCTGTTTTCGAATATCTGGTGACCGCACTTCTTGAGGCGAAGCAGATCGCCCCAGAGAGGTTTGCAAAACCGATTATCATTCCCATGCTGAGCGATATCGACACCGGAATTCGAAATAAAATTGCACGAAGTCTTCCCGTAGGAGTTGAGTCGATCAATGTCCAGCAGATTGGTCGCCTGCAAGCGGCACTCAAGGGTCAAGGTGCACCGATCACTCTGGTGCACGTTGGAGCTCTTCCTCCTGGGGCATTCGAAGCTGTCGTTTCACAAGCAACGCTTCCGACACTTCTTGAAGGCAAGAACCTCATTAACATGATGAAGAGTGCGGGAAAGCCGTTTCTCAACTTTAGCGGTTCAGACGTAGAAGTAGTGATTGATCCAACGGATTCCGATCTACAAAATTTGGTTCGCGATTCGTATGTCGCTCTGGCACCCAGCAATAAACCCGTGATTCAACTCGAACCGCAGAGACAGCAGCTCGTCAGGTTTTTGATTGAAGCCAAAGACCCGAACTCGAATTTGAGTCGAATGTTTGCCGCTCATCGTATCGACCGCTATTCGACCAATGAGCAGATATTCCAGGGTCTCTTGCTCGCTATCGAGGCGATCAATGAAGACAAAGCCGCTGCAGAGGCGAAAATGAATCCTGTTCTAAAAGCCGCTGCGGGAATGTGCCGTCTTATCCTGAGTCAATGAGACAGATCTCAAACAGAGACAGCTTTCTCGCTGTCGAGCGAGCGCCTGACAGGTGCCAAGGTTCGCGACACCGAAACATTGTTAGCTGAAGCTCATTGACTCTCAGGGGTCATTTGCCGCGCTCGTGGTTTGCAATGTCATCGAGGTATGAAAACACATCTGCTTTCTTTGATTATTGTCGGTGTCTCAATCGTGTCTCTTGCTGAAACAAGTGTCGCGAGTGGTCCACTCTCTGAATCGCAGAGAGAAATGCGCCTCGAACATGCGCAGGAGCTGATGGGTTCGGTCTATGGCCGAAGTGTTGTGCGCACTGGGGAGCAGATCAAGAAGGTCAACGGTTCAATCTATCGTTGGACGCGCACGTCGCTACCGAAAAAGTTTAAAAATCATTCTGACAAGCTTGCCCAGGTCATCATCGATGAGGCACATCGTTACGGCTTTGACCCAATCTTTCTACTTGCTGTCATTCAAACTGAGAGTTCATTCAATCCGTCGATGATTGGCGGCGTCGGTGAAATTGGTTTGATGCAGATTCGCCCTGAGACTGCGGAGTGGATTACTAAGAAAACCGGTCTCAAATGGACAGGTGCGAAGTCATTGCATGACCCAGCGACCAATGTTCGCATTGGCTGTGCTTATTTGAACTGGCTTCGCGAGAAATTCGATTCTCATGCGAGACTCTATCTCGCCGCTTACAACATGGGCCAAAACAACGTGCGCGAATTGCTCCAACAAGACAAATGGCCGAAAGAGTATCCATCGCGTGTGATGCAGAACTACGTCACATTCTACGAAGACCTGAAAACTAAAACGTGAAAATCTAAGTCGTTATCTCCGGGACTGATCGCCTCGCGTTCAGTCCGCAACATTTGTTGAGATTACTCTGATTGCAGCGAGCATCCCGACAGCGGATGCTGTTCGCGGAGGAGTAATGAACGAGATTCGCGTCGGAATTTCAGGTTGGACATATCCGGGATGGAAGAAGACCTTTTATCCAAAAGAGATTTCGACTGCGCATGAACTCGAATACGCCAGCCATCATTTCCCAACGATCGAGTTGAACGGATCGTTTTATCGACTTCAATCGCCGAAGGTCTATCGTAGCTGGTACGACCGAACGCCCGACGACTTCGTATTCTCCGTAAAGGGTAGTCGCTACATTACTCACACTCGTCGGTTACGAGACATCGAGGCTCCTCTTACGACGTTCATGGATTCCGGTGTGCTCGAGCTTGAAGAGAAGCTTGGGCCGATTCTATGGCAGTTCCCGCCCAGCATGAAATTCGAGCCGTCACTCTTCCGCGATTTTTTTGAAATGCTCCCAAAATCATCGCGAAAGGCCAAGCTTCGGTACGCGGTCGAGGTTCGAAATGACAGTTTTGATGACAGTGAGTTTTTTGCCCTTCTCAAAGAGTTCGGGATCGCGTTGGTGATTGCTGATACCGCCGGACGCTGGTTTCAAACGGACAAGATCACAAGCGACTTCGTCTACATTCGTCTGCATGGATACAAAGAAATGTACTCGGGGGGATATCCACCGAAAGCGATTCGAAACTGGGCGAACCAGATTCGCCGCTGGGGCAGAGGCAGAGATGTCTTTGTCTATTTTGACAACGATGCAAAAGTGAATGCGCCATTCGATGCGACTTCGCTGATGCGAGCCTTGAAAGACTCTCATAAATTAACGCTGCCCGAAGCCGATTTGACGGAACTTATGCGTCGCCGTCGCGGAGTTGGCAAGAATGCTCTGCGGGCTTTGCAGCCGCGAGCTCAGGAGCGACGATGAATAGAAACGAGCGCTCCATTCTTGCGGCCGGTAAGCTTGTTGGCGCACTTCTCAGCACACGACTCACATCTTTTATGAGACGTGGGCGGTTCGAAAAAATGTTTCACGAATCAGCGGCTGGATTTGCCGACATCTCTTTTGAGGGCAATCTTCTCGAAGTGAATGAGAGTTTGGCTGAAATTACTGGGTACTCAGTCAGCGAATTGCGCCAGATGCAGGTAACTTTGCTTTTGCACCCGGATGATTTGGCGGCCTCGCGCGAAAACTTGAGAAAAATCGCCGCAGGAGAAATTAGAAGCTACATTGCTGAACGACGTATCATCCGAAAGGACGGCTCGGCGCGATGGATTAGTATCGCCGCAGTCGCTCACCGGAATGCATGTGGTAAGCCAGTCTCTTGTTTCGTTGTGGTCAGCGATATTCACGAAAAAAAATTGCTTGAAGAAGCGTTGAGACGGAGTGAAGAGCGTTATAGGATTACCGAAACTGCAACCAATGATGCGATTTGGGAATACACATCTCCGCCCGGGATCATTCATTGGAACAAGGGTGTCGCTACTCTCTTTGGATATTCCTATGAAAACGTGCCGACTGACTTCGATTACTGGATCGATCAAATTCATCCTGATGATGTCGCGCGTGTGCGCTCCGGATTGAGCGAGGCCATCGCTGCCGATCACTATTGGGAAGCCGAATATCGGATGAAGAAGTTTGACGGATCCTATCTTGATGTACGAAGTCGTGCATTCATCGAGCCGGCAAAGGAAGGGCGTCCCTTGCATATCACGGGTGCAATGACCGATATTTCGAAATTGAAGCAGTATCAGGCAGAGCTTGAAGAAGTGAATCGAAACCTGAAGAATTCGCAAGAAGATGCTCTGAGGGCTGCAGCGGTGAAAGCCGATTTCTTATCAAATATGAGTCACGAAATCCGCACACCATTGAATGCGATCATTGGTACGACTGAGCTTCTCGCTGAGACTGATCTTAGTCCGGAGCAACGCAAAAATGTTTCTCTCTTGGCCC
>DATLHP010000245.1:0-7228 GCA_035539835.1 Bdellovibrionales bacterium | reverse complement strand
GTCAAGACGCCAATTCATACAAGGCGACCGAGATTCGTGCGTTCTTCGAAATCTATTTTTTAGGTGATCTAAAAATCACTGACGAAATGCTCGCAGAAGTTATGCGCATTAAGCAGCTTCTCCTTGGCGGTTCGATTGAGCGTGTCACTCGCGTCGAACTTCAGCAGACTTTCAAAATCATCAATGTATTGAGAAGCGAAACCCTTCGCCTTCTTCCATACGTTGATCTTCTTTTGCTCGACGCTGACAAAACGACAGTTCAGGCCGATCCGTATCGTCTTGAACTTGCACTGGCGACTTTCAATACGGCGATCGTCAACATAACGCCGCTGTTGAGCCGAGCAAGTGTCGACTACAAAGTTTCTGATTTTAAAAATCTGATGAAAGAACTCAAAGCTCTTCTGGATAGCCGTCGTGGCGCAGAAGAGTGGGATGGTCCGAACACGATCATTAAGTATCTTCCGACGTTCATTGCGGCCAAGGCGTTCTTGCTTCAAGCGGGACCTGAGCATATTGGAAAGAACGAGTGGAATGGCCTTCTGATGAATGCCAATCGCCTTTTCGCAATCTTTCTTCGAACTCATTATCTGTTGAGTGGTCGCGATCTTTTGAGCGGTCCCGGTCTCGAACAATTGACTGTCACGATGAATGAACTCTTCGATGTCGTCGAAGATGCCATCGACGTGAAAGCCGGCAAGATCATGCCGTTCGAGACTATTGATTCAGTGATTCACGAAGTTCTGCGCATCAAGATCATCACGCTGAATATTCGCGAATCGACGTTCCAAAAACTCGTACGTGTATTCACAAGCAAGGTGTTCACGGCGCCGGTACGTGGAGTTCGTCCAGCAGCGACGACGGGTGTTTCAAAAGCGGCGTTCGCTCTAGCTCGAGACTCATTCTTCGGTTGGCTGGATATGCAGCATGTCTGGGCTGAAGTGACAGCGAAAGCGATTGCGCGCCAGCCGAGCCTGCAGGGGCACGGAATTCCGATCGACGTGGTTCGTGAACTCTGGCCAACGATCCCAACTCGTTATCCGAAAGCTCACGAAGATCTGAAGCACGTTTTCGCGAGAAAGCCTTCGCTCATCATCTCGGATGAGGGGCCAATCGTTTATGACCGCGATGCCGGTACTTTGTATGGTGTGACTCAGTGGGGATTCGATTCATTAAATTGGAAAACTCACTTCGCACGCGTCGTCGGCATGGGCTGGTCGTCGGATCCTGTGAAGTACCGTTACGAAGGGATCGTCGAAAACGAATTCAAAGCGTTCTACTATGACGTTGTCGAACTTGCGGTCGACCTCACTCTCGTTGAGCCGGAAGATCATTCGATCTGGAAGTCGACGTTCGAGGAATGCAACATGTTCATGTTGGGCGGTGACGGTAACAAACGTCTGAGCTTCGATGAAGGTCTCGATTTCATCGCTTCAGCGATGTCGAGCGTGCCGATGGCTGGCAAGATGTATAAGGAAGTCATTAAGACCGGTGCGAGCTGCCCGCAGATCGATAAAGATGGTTTCGGCCGCCCGAAGGTAGCTCCAGCCTGTTACAGAGAGCGATCGATGCAGAAGTTCACAGAGATTTACTCTCCGCTTCCGACATGGACGGCTCTGGCTCGATCTCTTGGACCGGCAAGAATGCCGGAACTTCAAAAGGCACTCGAACAAGCGGCTTTGAAGAACGGCTACTCGGACAAAGCGATTGGCCAAGGTGACATCAATAATATTTCGATGGCTATGCAGTACATCGAATCTCTTTACGTTCGCTTCGACCACGATCAGTCGGGAACGATCAACTACAAAGAGGCGCTTGAATCGTACTACTTGTTTGAACAACTTCTCGTTCAGGTCAAAGAGTTCGGTGATTTGAACGAGGAAGATCGTCGTGCGGCGTTCCTTTATGTCATTCGCTATCAGCATGCGCCGACGAGTATTGCTGACAAGCTCTTCTTCCAGTTCGTTTGGAGAGTGAGCCCGAGTCGTTGGGAAAAAATCCAAGCTGATCGCTTGGCGCTGGTTCAGATTCTTGGTGAGTTGAAAGAGCTGAAACGCAAGTCAGACGGTCAGTAAACCAGCGGTCACTTAAGCCGTCGTCAGTAAAACGTAAAATCCTGCTAAGAAGAATAGAAATGCGATGATCAGGTACCGACTCGGTGCCTGACGTTGATGAATGCATTCGAGTGTCGCTGCGAAGATGGGCCCTGTGATTGCGATGCCTGCAATCGATGCCAGATGACCGATTTTAATTGCTGTTAGATAGAGAGAAAGTGAAACGAAGGTGCCGCCAAGGCCTGCGGCGATCAGTAACGCGCGTGTTTTCGTCGGCCACTGCAAGAATCCATCTTTGAGTCGGATCGGCCATTTGTACGACATCAGTGCGAAGCCCAAAACTGCTCCGCCACAGCGCCAAAGATTTCCTTCAAGCGGAGTGACGTCAGGACTTGCGCCGAAAGATGCGCGAGTCAGAAGTATTCCGACTGTATCCAGGGCAACGCCAGTGAGAGCAAACAAGAGTCCGCGAAGTTCCCAATGTTTATGGGCGCGATAACGCTCGAGACTGAACGTGAAAAGACATCCGATCAAAAACACGACTGCAACGAGGCGAGCGGGATTCAGGGGTTGATCGAAAAGAATGGCGCCACCGAGACCCACAAGCAAAGGTTGGAACCCAAACAGGATCAGCGTGCGAGCGGCGCCGAGGCGAGTGAAGGCTCCGAGAATAAAAAGATCACCGATATTGAGTCCGATGAAGCCGCTGAGCATAAAGCCAGTGATCGACTGCCAACTTGGTTGATGCCACGAAGTAACAAGCGGGACTGTGATGCAGAATGCGACGAAGGCAAGCGACGCCTTAAAGCAATTCATCCACACAACAGAAACGCGCTTTGAAAACTCCGCGAAGACGAGGCTCGCTGTCGCAAACGACAACGTCGCTCCGAGAGCCAGAAAAAGCGCGAGATCGTTGTTCGACATTGTCGTCCTTAGTTCACTTCGAGATCGATCATGTGAACTTGCGGGAACTCTTCAATGAGATCGGATTCAAGGCGATTGATCTCACGACCCACGACGCGAACCATTCGTTCAGCCGTTTCAAAAAGAATGTAGGCGGGATCTTCGCCATCACGAATGCGTTCGGTGTCGTTTTCGATTTGTTGGCGATTGATGAGCGTGCCACCGTGAAACTCGATCTCGACAGCAACCCGCAGAGAGCCAGGGGCCATGACGGCCGTCTTCAAGCTCACGACCCGTTCAACGGTCGGGTAATTTTCCAGAAACTCACGAATGGCCTCTTCTTCATCGGCACTCGCCGCGACCCCCATCAGAATTCGGCCATTGGCGACCGCAAGCATGACGGCCATCACTCCGAGAAGACATCCGATGATGATCGACGCAATCGCATCGGGAATTGGTGTGTTCAAATGACGTGACAGGAAAATACCGATGAAGGCGGTCGTTACACCGAGAACGGCAATACCGTCTTCGAGAAGAACAGCGACACCAGTGGGATCGTCGCCCATACGAACGTATTCCCAAAAAGGTCGTTCGCCGCGCGATTTGTTGACTGAAATGATGGCGATCCAAAGCGTGTAGCTTTCGATGCACAAAGCAAACGCGAGAATGACGAGAGGAAGAACCTCTGTGCTAACCGGCGTGTTTGGGTTTGCTTCGATGAATGTCGTAATACCGTGATAGGTGGTGAAACCGAAACCGACGAAGAAAATTCCCATCGCGCTGACGAGGTTCCAAATGTAGCGCGCACGACCTTTTCCGAACGGATAGGCTTGAGTGGGTTTTCCGGAGCCGTGTTGGATACCAATGAACAAGAGAACTTGGTTCAACGTATCGGCGAGCGAGTGAATTGCCTCGGCCAACATTGATGGACTGAAGCTAATGAGCCATCCACCGAATTTTAAACAAGTAACCAGAAGGTTTCCGGCGATAGCGGCGAGCACGGCTCGCAGCGAATGATCAGTTGTGACAGTGCCCATGGCATCCTTTGAAGAACCATCATTATAGAGGAGGAGGAGCCAGCCGACAAAGGCGCGTTCCAGCACGAACCAATGACGCAGTGGGCGGAAGAAAAACAACCCGGTACCCTTTCGGCAATTTGGTCGAAAAGGTACCGGGTTGTTTTTTGGCCGGTGCTTACAGTTCGGTGAAGAGGTGGGTGGCTGGATTAAAGTTTAGGTGTTTTGGGAGTTGGCGGAGGCTTTCTTGAATCGCTGCATCGTCGCCGTCGAGTAAAGGCGTGAGTTTGAGGAAGCGTTCTTGCTCGATCGGGTATGTGCCGCCCTCAAAGAAGTCGCCTGGGAATTCTGATTTCGGATTCTGATAAGCGGTGCGGCCCCAAGAAAACATGGTGCCCATGTTTTCGTAGGCTTCGAGAAAGTAGATTTCCATGAAGCCGCGAAATTTTTCTCCGCAGGCGTTTGTGAATGTGTCTGACATCACGATGTGATGAGCCGGGTAGGCGCGAAGACATGGCTTTGGATTCTTCGACGAGAACTTTGCAGGCACTGCGCAGGCCTCGTCATCACCGTTGAGGCGGTGATGATCGTACTGACCCCATTGGTAAACGTGGTAGCGCTTCAAATTCTGTTGTGGATGAGTCGGGTAGAGTTTCTGGTCGGCGCAGTTCGAAATTTTCGCTGGAAGCTGCTCTGGCAGCACGCTCGAACTTTCGTAATCATCCATGTCGTGCCAGAGGACAAGAGCTTCGAGGTTTGGAAGCTCTGAAAGAGCTTGGGCATGGGCAAATGTCGACGAAAGCAGCAAGAGAGCGAAAAAGAACGATTTCATGCGGATCAGGTAGCAGCTTAGTTGTACTCCTTCAATAGCTTCACCGAGATCGGCTTATCTATTTTCTTTTGGGTTTCAAAATCGAGAATTAATGCCCCGATCCGCGTAGCTTTGACGTGCCGGACGCCATCGACGTTCTGAAGCTCTCCCTCGACATCGAGGAGCGGATACTGGCGGATCGTCAGACGACACTCTTGGTAAAGCTCAGGACTGATGATGACGTTGATGATGCCAGTTTCATCTTCGAGGCTGATAAAGCAAACTCCGCTTGCTGTTGGTGGGCGCTGCACGAGACTCATCAAACCAGCAATACGAAGGCGTGTGCGATGCTTGGCCTTTTCGACATCAATACCATTTGAGTAGCGATGAGGAGTTTGCGCCAAAAGTGGTCGCAAGATACTGAGTGGATGATGTTCGATCGATAAACCTTTTGTTTGATACTCGCGATGAACTTTCTCCCAATCGGATTCGATGGGAATCATCGCTGCATCTTGTTTTTGTCTGTTGGAATCAAGACTCGCGTCTTCGCCAAAGAAAAGACTGCTTTCATCGAAGATGAGGCCTTGAACAATCCAAAGAGCTTCGCGCGCATCCAGACCGAAGCTTGCGAAGGCTCCTGCTGAAGCCATGCGAATTAGAGCAGCTTTTGGCAAACGCGTGCGTTTGACGAGATCAGTAAGGTCTGCGAATTCTCCTCTGCGTTTTCGCTCATTGACGAGAGCCTGTGCGAATTCTTCTTTGAGTCCATGGATCGAGCAAAAACCGACGCGCACGGCATGCCGCCGCTTTGAAGGATCAGGCGTCATATCAAGAACATCGTTTTCGAGCGTGTAGTCGTAGTCAGAGAGCTGTGCGTCGAGCGGCAGAAAATGAACTCCGTGTCTTTGTGCATCCATGATGATCTGTCGTGGCGCATAGAAGCCCATTGGTTGTGAATTCAAAAGTGCACATGCGAAGACATCCGGAAAATTCCATTTGAAGTAACAGCTGATGTAGGTGATCAATGCAAAACTTGCGGCATGGCTTTCTGGAAATCCGTAAGATGCAAAGCCTTCGATCGTTTTGTAAATTTGCTCAGCGTAAGATTGTGGAATTTCGTTTGCGAGCATTCCGTTGATGACGCGTTTTCGTAAGCCTTCCATGACCGCTTTTCTTTTCCAGGCAGAAGAAACAACGCGACGAAGTTCATCAGCTTCGCCCGGAGTAAAGCCAGCCACCGCGACAGCGATCTGCATGACTTGTTCTTGAAAGAGCGGAATGCCCATCGTCTTTTTGAGAATTGGAACAAGCTTTGGATGGGCATAAGTGATTTTTTCTCGACCGGCTCGGCGCTTGAGAAATGGATGAACCATTCCGCCTTGAATAGGGCCGGGCCTGACGATGGCGACTTCGATAACAAGATCGTAATAATTATTCGGCTTCAGGCGCGGAAGTAACGACATCTGTGCGCGCGACTCGATCTGAAAAACACCGATCGTATCGGCTTTCTGAATCATCTTGTAGGTCGGTTCGTCGTCTTGCGGAACCTGTGCCATGTTCCAGTCGATGCCCTTATGCTGCTTCAGAAGCTCGAAGCATTTCTGTACCGCCGTCAACATGCCGAGACTTAAGACATCGATTTTCATCATCTTCAGAGTTTCGACGTCGTCTTTGTTCCACTGAATGACGAAGCGTTTATTCATCGATGCGCTCTCTACCGGAACAATATCGATCACCGGCTCATGAGAAATCACAAAACCACCGCTGTGAATTCCGAGATGGCGTGGAAAACCCTGTAGTTCCAATGAAAGATGCAGAAGATGCTGAAAGCCGGCGCGACTCAAACCCAGGTCTTCGGCATTGAAGACTGGAACATTCGAAGGTGCCTTGAGAACTTTAGGATGTTGGCTGGCGCGTTGCTTTGCGGTGCTCGTCGTATCTTGGCTCTTGGGATGAAAATTCTGTTCTTGTTCAACAAGCCGCGAAAGTCCTTCGCGCCCCATGAACTTCACCATGGCATCGATCTGCTTGAGACTCATGCCGAGAGTCTTTGCGACTTCTCGAAGTGCCATGCGTGATCGGTAGCAGACAACGGTTGCCACCATTGCGGCTCGCCGTTCGCCGTATTTTTGATAGATATGTTGAATCACTTCTTCGCGGCGCGCGTGTTCAAAATCGATGTCGATATCGGGTGGTTCGCCACGCTCTTCTGAAATGAAGCGCTCGAAAAGAAGTCCCATTTTAATGGGATCAATACTCGTCAAACCCAGTGTGTAGCAGACGATTGAGTTCGCAGCTGAGCCGCGTCCTTGATGAAGAATATTTTGCCGGCGAGCAAAGTCGCAGATTTCATAGAGTGTGAGAAAATAATCTTCGTACTCGAGTTTTCCGATCAGACCGAGTTCTTTGTCGGCTTGTTTTCTTGCTTTGATCAGAAACGCTGTTGC
>DATLHP010000244.1:0-17615 GCA_035539835.1 Bdellovibrionales bacterium | reverse complement strand
CCATCAAGAAGTCGTAGCAGTTCTTAAACGCGGCGACACTTTTCGAGCTCTTATCAAGGGGCGAGCAAACCTCTGCTGCCATTGATAGAGTCGGAACTATTGATAGTAAAAGTGCGACGGTGAAGATTCTCATTGGAGAACAAACTCTTTGCTCTTCATTTTGATTCGACAAGCGGGGCAGCTTGCTTCTTCTTTTACGGACAAAATCATATAGTCGATTTTGTGTTCGAACTTCAGTTCGGTGCCGCAAAGACAGCACGTGTTCTCGTCCATCAAGACGATTTCGTGGTCGATGTGTGTGCTTGTGTAGTTTGTTTTCGCATCCATGCTCTCACTCCTTGTTCGGCCTGCCGTCCTAGCTGGCTGACAAAGAACTCTTCGGAGAGTGAGCGCGAGGCTTTATAGCGGAAGCGTGTCTCGACCCAAATCCGGTCGAATGATCGAGGAAAAAGCTGCCCGGTCTGGGCTCGGGCCGTTCGCAGCGAAGGCGCGCCGCCTGGTCTCATCCCTTCGGACGCGGGCATCCTTTTGCCCTCGCCAGCCTTGGGTACGCCGTCGTGGCGGGCTGGAGGTCCTGCGGGACGAGACCAGGCGGCGCGCCTTCGCTGCGAACTGCGTTGCTAGCGATATGGTATGTTTCGTCTGTGTTTCGAAATAAAAAAAGCCGCTCTTTCGAGCGGCTTTTTATTTTTGACCTAAACGATCTCGAGCTTAGTTTGCTGCGAGTTCGTCTTCTGGCCATGGCCATGGCCAATCCCAGTCGTCGTCGCCTTCGTCTGGAGTTGGAGTTGTTGCTTTGTCTGCGTACCAGCAGTTTGGACGTGAGCCCATGCCGTTCGCGAATGGAGTCGTTGCTTCAGCCATGCACGAACCTGCAGCGACGTCTGTGTCGCTTGGGTCGATTGTCGCGTCCGCATCGCAAACCGCGCCTGCGAAGTAAGTGTCGAGACGGCACTGACCTGCTGGGTGGTTTTCGTTTGTGCGGCTGACTTTCGATGTGTCAGGCGTGTTGAACTGAGGCATCTTTTCGCTGCCGAGGTCTGCGAGAAGACGAGCGAGTGCGAGGCCGCCGTAAGACGAGCGAACGCAGATCGAGTAGTCAGTTGTTACAGTTGGGAAAGCTGCTTTGCAGCGCTCATCAACGAGTGGATCGATTTCGAAGCTTGAAGGCCATTCTTTGAGATCAGCGATCACTTTGCGCATGCACTTGAGTGTTGCGTAGTAATCCGATTGACCTTCAACAGATGCCCAGCTCATGCCCGAATACTTCGGAAGACCGCCAAGGTGGTGACCGATTTCGTGGCAGGCAACTTCTGCGAATCCATCAACTGTCGTTTCAGGGTGACGTGCGAGACCGCCGAACATAGAGATCGACCAGTTCTTGCCGTTTTGTTCTGCGTACGCATTGACTGTTCCATCAGTCCAATTGCGCTTTACAACGAGCTTCGCGCCTTTAGCTGTGAAAATCGGCGCATAGATTTGCTCGACAACGTCGAGTACCGCATTGAATTGATTTTCGCTGATACCGCCAGCAAATCCGACTCCGTAGAACTGATTGTTCTCTGGAATCATCGAGCAAGCGTTTCCATTATGATCTTCGTGTGCCATTGCAGTCTGTGCTGCGAATGCGCACGCGATTGTTGCAAGGCCCACAATCCGTCGTAGTCCCATTACCTTCCCCTCCATAGGCAAGTGTTTCGATAGGTAATAGCTCAAGCCCGAATCAAGACAGGGTCAACTATTTATCATTTTGGGCGCAATGCGTGGTCTAGTTCGCTGAGTGAATTGATCACATGTTTTGGCTGCATCGCGAGGGGAAGATCGTCAGCGAGGGGCAAAAGCGTGAGCCCTGTTCCCACTAAACAAGAAGCGATGCCAACGCGATTTGCTCCCTCGATATCCGTGCGCAATTGATCGCCGATCATCAGTGTTCGTGTCTTCGGAATCGAGGTCTCAGCAGTGGCCATTTCAAACATGAAGGGACTCGGTTTACCGACGACGGTGAACTGAAATTCAACGCTCGGATTCAGTTCGCGAAGGCCCATCTCAAGAAGCGTCGCCAATGATCCGCTCGTGAACCCAAATGCCGACTCGGATTTCTGATACATAAGATCTGGATTTGCGACGATGACCGGCAGTGGTTGCCCTCTGCGAGCCGCCTGGTGGGCAAAAGTGAGAACGGTGTTCATGGTCGGGAGAGTTTCAAAACCGGAGTCGTCGCCGATCACGATGAGGTCAAAAGCTTCGCCGATGAGAATATCGATCGGAAGGCCTCCGGCGCGACGAACGCACTCTTGAGTGTCTTTTGTTCCGAGGACCGCGCATCGTGATCCGATCAATTGGTGATCGGCAAAGTACTTGGTCAGTGCATGCCCGGCATTGATCACTTCATCGAGTTCAAAATGGAGTCCGCGCGATTCATAGAAGGCGCGTGCATTTTCTCGGGTGCGTGAGCAATCGTTGCTCAAAACCCTCAAAGTTTTGCGGCTTTGGCGTACATAGTTCAAAAAATCCTTCGCCCCAGGAATGACGCCTTGGCTGGTGGTTAAAACACCGTAAGCATCGAGAAGAAACAGATCATATTGGTCAAAAAGCGTCGCCATTGGATTTCAATCGCAACACAGCTGCGCCTCGGTGTCATGGGCTCTTGTGCATTGCATCCCGGGTACACCAAGTGGTGGGAAGGTACTACTGTCGCAACCCATGGGCAGCTTAAGCCAAGATCAAGTCAACTACCTCAAGAACGTCCTCGGCATCGAATCCATTGTTTTCGATTCCGTGGTCGTTTCATCAGCCGACTCGGCGACGGACGTGCGTATCTCAGCCATCGAAGGGGCACCAAAGATGCTTGTTTTTGGAGCAGCTTTGAAAGGGTCATTGCCCTTTGAGGGCGAGGCCCGCGAGCTCCTCGAAAAAATGATTCAAGCCATGAAGCTCACTTTGAAAGAAGTGGTTTTGATCGAATGGACGCCAGCGACCGAAGTAGTGCCTGAATCCGTTCAAACACTGATGTCCACCTTCGAGGCACTTCCACGATTGGTCTTCGGCAACGAGGCGGCAGTAACGCTCCGAGCGGGCAGTGGTGATGTTGCAACCCATTCGGTCTCGACTCTTTTGCGCAGACCAGAACTGAAGAAAGAAACTTGGACTCATCTTCAGAAAGTGATGAAGGCGCTCAAGTGATACGCGCCTTCGGGTTCTTTTTCATTTTGGTTTGCCTGGCTCTTTCGTCACAGATCTCTGTCGCTCAAGAAAAACCGTCTTGCACTCTCGGTCTCAGCATCACTGGCGCCATTACTCCTGCGACGCTTGATTATTTTGAACGCGGTTTGAAAGAGAGCGATCGTCAGGGTTGCTCGTCGATTCTTTTGTCGATCAACACTCCCGGCGGGAACCTGCAAACAACTCGTTTGATCGTCGAAAAGATTCTCGCATCCAAAGTTCCAATTCTTTGTTTGGTGACGCCACCCGGAGGGCATGCCGGAAGTGCCGGCGCCATTATCTTGATGGCGTGTCATGTCTCCGGAGCCGAGGCTGCGACCAATATCGGTGCTGCAACCCCGATCACGCTCGAAGGCGATATGGAAAAAGACCTTCGTGCGAAGATGATTCAAGATACGACGGGTTGGGTTCAAGGCCTTGCTAAGTTGCGTGGAAGGAATGAGAAGTTTGCTGAGGCCATCATCTCAGAAGCGAAATCGGTTGATGCTTCGACGGCCGCAGAGATCAAGGCAATCGACATGCTCGCCCCCGATCGTGATCGATTCTTAGAGTTCGCTGCTGGTCGTGATGTGAGTATGGTGGGTGGCCATCTTACCAAAGTTGAAGTCGGCGCGCTGACGTCGTATGCGACGGATACGCGTTTTGATCTTTTGCAATTCATTACTGATCCCGAGATCGCCTATCTCATCTTCATGGGAAGTATTGCGCTTTTGTTTTTTGAAATCACACATCCGGGAACAGTGGCGCCCGGAGTTCTCGGCGTCATTGGCCTCATCGTTTCGTTGATGGCATTCCACAAGATCGCCGTCGGGTGGGGTGCATTGGCGTTGATGTTCGTTGGAATCGCGATGTTGATTCTCGAAGTTTTCGTGACGAGCTTCGGAATTCTTGGTGTTGGCGGTTTGATCGCGCTCGGCCTCGGATCTTTTCTTTTGTATGATCCGTCGGTCACGGGCTTTCGACTTCCGATTTCATTGATTGCCGCCGTCGTCGGAACTTTGGCTGTCATTCTTTTCGGACTCATGTCACTCATGTGGAAGACAAGACGCTTGGGCGCTGCGATGCCAGAAGTTGCGCTCATTGGACGCATCGGAAAAATCATGTCGCTTGAGTCGCCATCGCGTCGCCGCGGAATGATTCAAGTCAGCGGTGAAAACTGGAACTTTCAATCAGAAAAAGATCTCGAGATCGGAATGCGCGCCAAAGTCGTTGCGCAGGAAGGTCTGACCCTGAAAATCGAGCCGGTGGACGGCTAAGGAGTATTTTGTGGAAGCAATGATAGCAGTTGCGGTGATCGTCCTTTTTTTCCTCGCATCGAGCGTGAAGATTCTCACTGAATGGGAAAAGGGAGTTGTACTACGTCTCGGTCGCTCGGTCGGTATGCGTGGACCAGGGCTCGTTCTATTGATTCCTTTTGTCGAAAAAATGTTCCGTGTTGATTTGAGAACGGTGACGATGGATGTCCCGTCACAAGACATCATCACCAAAGACAACATCAGTATGAAGGTGAACGCGGTTGTATACTTCCGCGTGACGAATCCAGAAGAAGCCATCACGAAAGTTGCAGAGTATTACTTCGCAACAAGCCAGCTAGCGCAGACGACGCTGCGGTCGGTGATGGGTCAGTTCCAGATGGACGAAATTCTCGAACATCGAGACAAGATCAATCTTCGTCTGCAAGAAATTCTGGATGATGCGACGGAAGCTTGGGGAATCAAGATCAGCCTCGTCGAAGTGAAAAACATCGACTTGCCAAAAGAAATGCAATCAGCAATGGCTCGCCAGGCAGAAGCAGAGCGTGAGCGTCGGGCGAAAGTTATTAGCGCGGAGGGTGAAGTCCAGCGCGCCCAGAAACTCGCGGAAGCATCGAACATCCTCGCGCAATCTCCGAGCGCATTGCAGCTGGCCTATCTCCAGACCTTGACCGAGATTTCGAGCGAAGGAACACGGACGGTTATCTTTCCGTTGCCGCTCGACCTTTTGCGGCCATTTTTAGACTTTGCTCAGACCAAGAAGAGCTGATTCAATTGTAGGTGAATTTCATGATGAAGTTCGCTGGAGCATCCATCGGCCATGGTTGGCGCGAGAATTTTCTGCTTTGTCGTATTGCTCACACTCTTTGCGCACGTCGCGACGGCCGCCGTCGTGCGCGTGCGTCTTGATTCACGTCAAAGCCCATTCAAAATCAGCGGCATGATGCTTCGTTTTCCGGGGCAACCTGTGCCTGAGATGGGATTTCAATCCGTCGAAGTGCAATGGGTTCGTGGTGCTGGACGCTTTTTCGATTGGACAGTTCGAGCGCGTGACAACGGTCGAATTGTTGCGCGCTTTCGAGCGCCGAGCTTCGAAGTGTCAGGCACGATGATTCGCTCGGGCCTGCAATCAGTGCCTGACCGTCTTTCGCTACTCCCACGTCGCAACGGAAAATCCGATCTCGTCGCAACGATGGACGTTGAAGAATACCTAAAAGGTGTTTTGCCGATGGAGATGCCGGTCGCATGGCCGATCGAAGCGTTGAAAGCGCAGGCGATTGCCGCTCGTACTTTCACTTTGAATCGCATCGCTGAACGAGACCGCGTTGGCGGCTCTTACCATGTCGAAGCCAATGTGATGGATCAGGTCTTTAAGTTCGATACCGGTCTGTCGTCTGCTGAGAAGTTCAAAATCGAAACAGCGGTGAGCGAGACACGCGGCATGGTTCTCAAAGATAAAAAGGATCGCGCGATCGCTGCGTACTTTCATGCTGATTGCGGCGGCCAAACTGAAGATGCTCGATCGGTTTGGGGTTCTGGTCCATCGATGGGGTTGGCGGTCGACGCCAGTTGTCCGGTTCATTCGGTGTGGCAGGCTCGGCTAAGTCGAAAATCGATCGCAAAACATTTGTCTCAGAATGATCCGACGATGGGTTCAAAGAAATTGGCGTCGCTCGTGACTCTCTCAAAAACTGGAACAGGGCGAGTCGATGCGATGAAGGCTGTTTGGAGCGATGGCTCCGAGAGCTCGATGAGTGGTCATGCATTTCGAATGGCGATGGGACATGAGCTGATCAAGAGCACGAAGTTCGAATTTCGCTCAGATGCGGCCTCAGGAGAAATTGTTTTCAATGGTTCTGGTCATGGGCATGGGGTAGGGCTTTGTCAGTGGGGCGCTCGACAGATGGCTTCTCAGGGTAAGAAGTTCGAGCAAATACTGGCGCACTATTATCCGAACGCGACCCTTACAGGGTTACGATCACCTTGATTACGAAGAACATTACGGCGCTCAGAATGAGCATTCCACCGAAGTTCATGAAACATTCCCACTTCGATACAGTCGCAAATTAATTTCTGCGATGTTCTAAAATTGATTCGGATTAAATTCTAAAGTCCTGAAGTGAGTTTTATTAATAGGAGATTAAAAGAGTAAAGTTTTGCCGAACTCTCCGCCGTCTCGATTCGAGAGACGAGATTTGGCAAACCGTCTAAGTCTTGAGCCAGTCTGCATTTTCTACCGGACTGTCTCATCCTGAGACGGCGTTCATAAAGCCTCCTTATTCTCTGCAGTTACAAACCTGCGGCTCGAAACAATCCGCTCTGGCACACCCCTGGCAATGGCTACACGGTGAAGGGTATGGAAAGGGTGTGTGTCATGAAAACCTGGGGAACGATTCTCATCGCAACGGCTCTCTTAATGAATGCTGGTTGT
The DNA here is from genome assembly GCA_035539835.1 of Bdellovibrionales bacterium. Classification (GTDB taxonomy): domain Bacteria; phylum Bdellovibrionota; class Bdellovibrionia; order Bdellovibrionales; family JAMPXM01; genus DATLHP01. Next base: position 10,709 of record DATLHP010000244.1, on the reverse strand, counting down.
GCATCAGAGAAGGCCAAGTCATTGGCAAAGACTCCGACGGAAACGACGACGGACACAGATAGTAATACGGAAGTACCAGGCGCGCCGACAGGCACGGGTAACGATCCGGATGAAACTGGTTTCGAGTCAGGCTCGACAGCTGAATTCACAGTCAGCGGTGGAGTTTCGACGATGAAGGAGCTCTTCTACAACTGGCCAACAGGTTCAGCTTGTAACACTTCGACGCCGAAAGATTTCCGCGTGAACATCGATATGAATCGCGTGTTGAGCTCGGATCCAGCAGAGCGCGCAGTGATCGTCAGCTATATGGCGAACGGTACTCGCTGCCAAGCTTCGTTTGGCGGAGTTCACCCTGATAATCCAGGTGTCTCGAGCACGATTCATAACAAGGTCTACACTCACAACGGTAAGACGGTTTACAAAGCGTTCCTTCAAGATCGTTACACGGCAGTCGTCATCATTATCGATCAAATGATCGGTCAAGGCGACGGACAGCTTGGTGACATCTTGGGTGGTGAGATCTGGTTCCAGAACTTCGATAAAGCATATCCAAAGAACCCGATCCAAGGTCCTTTGAAAATGTGCTGGGACATCACAATGGGTAACCATGACTGCCGTACATTCATGGTTGGGTCAGCGGTTGATCCAAGCTCGAGCTACTACCCGAACAACAAGGGTCCAAACCAAGTGAATTCGTATAAGAAACTCGGAACATTCTACGGTATCTCTCGCGACCACGCGGGATTTTGAAAAGTAAAAGAAGAAGGCTAGGGAGAAGAATATGAAAACCAATCAATCGATGATGAAGCGAATCCAGATGGTCGCATCGACGATGCTTCTTCTGACGGTTGTCGCAGCCTGCGGTAACAAGGGCGGCAACTCGAATCCGGTTTATGACGACAACTACTACGCAGACTGTGTCGGCTGCGCAAACGGCAAGAGCACGATCGCAACGGCTGTCGGTGAATCGAATTTCTTTGGCCAGCAAGAGGCTGAGATCACTCTCGAGTTCTACGGCCAAAATCAATATCAACGACAGTACATGCAGCAACAGCAGGGTTACACGGGTCCGGTTTCAGCTCGCGGCTACTTGCGAGTGTTTTCGAATACCTTCTGTAACTTGAATCCTGGCAACTACCGTTTGACGACGGTTCAGCCAGGTCAGTGGCAAGGTTTGATGTTCGGAGGTCTCGTTCTTCGAGCGACAACAGGGCAGCAGGTCACTTTGACTTTCGGAAACGCATGGATCAATTCGGCAATGCCTTCACGCACGGGATTCGACGGACGTCCGCATCCTCATAACCTTCAAGGATATGTGCAAGTCGGATCGTTGAACAATCCGTACATCTCATGCGGTAGTCAGCCAATTCTCCTAAAGTAGCGAAGCGCCGCCGGCGCTTCTTTCGGAGTCCTCGCTTCGCTGCGGTCCTCCGAACTCGCAAATATAACGAGTTGTCTCTAATGGTTCATGTGAATGAACTCTTGGGTCCGCTCATGCTTAAAAGGTCTCTGGTCCCCCAAACCCAACCAACCCTTTGACGGAGTCGACTCACCCTCGGCTCCGTCTTTTTTTAGCGAGCGCCATCCCACCAGCAAATCTGTCCTGCACCACCACCGCAGCCATTGACGGGAAATGTTCCGCTCTGGCAGTAGGCTGCTGAGTTACCCGGCGTAGTAAACACCGGACCCACCGGCGAGCAATTGAACATCGCCTGACATCCACAACCTGAAGCCGCGATGTGCGGAATCAAAAGCAAAGTAGTGAACACGACAGCGTGTATGAAAAAGAGATTCTTGAAAGACGAGTTTGTTCTCGACGCCATTCCATAACTCTATCAGCGCTTTTCCATCTTGATGCATCTTTTCGAAAGCATTCGTTGCAATTAACCGTTCTTTAGTAATTATAATTGTCTCGATGGCGCTCGAACTCTGGGTTGAATTCTTTCAAGATCTCGAACAAATTCGCGGGCGATCGCGTAACACGGTGATGGCATATCGTCGTGACCTCGAGCTTTTCGAGGAATACTGGAAAACGTCTCACGATATCCCAGGATTTTATAATTTCATGAAGAAGCGCGACCTCTCGCCACGCTCGCAAGCGCGAGTCGTTTCGAGCTTGCGCACGTACTTCAAATTCATCGAAAGCCGGGGGCTCAAGGCTCCAGTCTTGCGCGAGTTGAAGGCGCCGAAGATCAAAGTCGGACTTCCAAAAACGCTCTCTCCCGAAGAGTTCTCGCGTCTTTTCAAGGCCTGCGAAACTGAAGACGCCAATCGCACCGCGCGCAATCAGATCACGCTTTTGTTGCTCTATGGTCTAGGTTGCCGTGTGAGCGAACTCATTGGTTTGAATCTTTCTGACTTTCACGAAACAGATCAATGGCTCTCGGTTCTCGGAAAAGGGAATAAAGAGCGAGCAATCCCGCTCACGGAGCATCTCAATCGCGAATTGAAGGCCTACGTCGAATCTGCGCGTCCCGTGTTGTTGCGCGAGTCAACGCCTTCGATTTTGATCAATGATCGTGGCAATCGGCCATCGCGTGTCGATATCTGGCGTTGGTTGGCGGCGTGGTCATTGAAAGCTGGTTTCGAAGAACCTGTCAGTCCACATCGTTTCCGCCATGGATGTGCAACAGCACTTCTCGAAGCTGGAGCGGACCTTCGTTCAATTCAAATGCTGCTGGGGCATGCGAGCATTCAGACGACTCAAATTTACACCAGTGTTACGACTAAAAATCTCACTGACACAATTGACCAGCATCATCCGTTGAGTCAGCTCAAAGACTAAGTTCGTCTTTCAAAGACGCTGTTTCATTTTCGAAACAAACACTGCCCATTTCTCAGAATCAAACTCTGCAAACCGGTGTGATCCTCTCGACTGGATTTCTCACAAAGGATTTTGCAAATGGGAATGATTTCATTGAATGACGGTGAACGGCTTTTCTTTAAGGACTGGGGTAAAGGACAACCCATCGTGTTCTCGCACGGATGGCCGCTGACAGGTGATGCGTGGGACGGACAGATGTTGTTCATGCTTCAAAATGGCTATCGCGTGATTGCGCATGATCGCCGAGGTCACGGACGTTCATCGCAATCTGGCGATAACAATAACATGGATCAGTATGCCGACGATCTTCATGATTTGATCGAGCATCTTGATCTGCGAGATGCCATTCTCGTCGGACACTCGACAGGTGGCGGTGAGCTCGTGCGCTACATCGGTCGCCATGGAACCGATCGTATTTCGAAACTCGTCCTTGTCGGCGCAGTGCCGCCTTTGATGCTCAAATCGGAAAAGAATCCGAATGGCGTTCCGATCGAAGTTTTCGACGGTATTCGTAAAGTGACAGCGGACGATCGTTCGCAAGCCTTCCTCGACTTCACATATCCGTTCTACGGATACAACCGAGACGGCGCGAAGATTTCTGAAGGCATTCGCCAATCATTCTGGCGGCAAGCGATGATGGGCGGAATCAAGCCTCTCTATGATTGCATCCATGAATTTTCAGAAGTGGATTTCAACGAAGACTTGAAAAAAATCGACGTGCCGACTTTGATTGTTCACGGAGACGACGACCAGGTCGTTCCGATCAAGACTTCGGCGATGTTGTCGTCGAAAATCATTCCCGGCGCTGAGCTGAAAGTTTATTCAAAGGGAGCGCACGGGCTCGCTCAAGTTCAACAAGACAAGTTCAACGCTGATCTTTTGAACTTCGTTCAGAGAGAAACCGCAAACGTTCGTCCGCGAACGACCGGCGAGCAACCGAGTCGAAGACCCGAGGGTCGCACGTTGCAATAGTCTGGTTGCGGATCCGAAAGTCGTGCAGCTCCAAACTCGGAGCTGCATTTATTCGTTGATGAGCAGGGATACGATTCGTGCATTCCGCTGTCGACATGAAAGTTTCCTCATTCATTCGACAAGGTGGCGAGTTGGTGCGAGTCGAAGTGGAGCTGTCTTTGGCTCCAGGTCTTCCGCAATTTCATTTTATTGGTCTTCCCGATACGGCATTGCGCGAGAGCGCTTTGCGAATTCGATCGGCGATCAGAGAGCAAGGTTTCGAACTGCCCAAAGCGCAGCAAGTCTTGGTTCATTTAAAACCGACACACGTCAAAAAAACGAGCCGTGGTTTAGATCTCGCGATTGCATCGGCACTGTTATGGGAAACCGAACAGCTGCCAAAGCCTGATCGCACGCCCATCATTTACGGAGAACTCACTTTAAAGGGTGAGTGCGTGATGCCGGATGATGCTGACGAGCTGGATGTCGATGGCGGTGAATGCATCATTACCGGTAAGGGTCGCTCGGGACTCGGCTATCATTCGATTCGCCTTTCTGAACTCAAAGAACTCGGCGGGCCACTGGATCTTTGTGAGCCCGAAACTGTTGCGAAACCCGTTCGGCCATTGTCGCGCTATCGATCGTTGCCACCGAAGGTCGCAGAGATCGTAGAGATCGCAGCTGCCGGCGAGCACTCTATGCTTTTAGCAGGTCCGCACGGTTCTGGAAAATCGACGGCGGCAGAAGTGATTCCGAGTTTGATGGAAGAGCCCGCCATCGATGACTTCGAAGCGATGCGAAGAGTTTGGAAAAGAGCTGGCCACACATTGACATGGAGGCCTGTCTTGCGACCGCATCATTCGATCACACCATTGGCGATGATCGGGGGTGGTGCAAGTCTGTGGGCCGGAGAGATTTCAAGGGCGAACTCGGGCATTCTCATCATGGACGAGATGCTCGAGTTCGATCCTCTTATTCAAGAGGCATTGCGCGAACCCGTTGAAACCGGATCGATCTCCATAGTTCGAGCAGGTGGGTCGCGAACTTTTTCGGCATCGTTGATGCTTCTTGCGACGACGAATCTATGCAGTTGTGGAAAGTTCGTTCCGAAACCAAAAAATGCATGCAAGTGTTCGCGTGCCCAAAGACATCGGGTCATGAAAAAACTCAGCGGTCCCTTTGTTGATCGATTTAGCATTCTCGCGTTTTCCGATGATTGGAAAAGCAAAGAACAGGTGAGTATAGAAAGCGTCGCCGAACGCGTGCGCGCGGCCATTGAGTTTCGAAAAGTGGTGCGCGAGCAAACTGTACCGAACGCAAGAATGGATGCCGAGATAGTCAGCAGCTCGTTGACCGAGTTTCAGCGCCAGAGTCTTCTTGATCAGGGCTCACGAAGGCGTCAGCAGGCTTGTCTTCGGCTAGCCCGAACTGCGGCTGACTTGAGGGGTGATATCAAGATCTGCCCGGCCGATATAATGATCGCCACTGAATTGGCGTGTCGAAACCATCAGTTATTGGCGGAATGGCCCGATTAACGGGCCGCCATAGCCGTTGACTCGGTGTTTCGTTTGGGATTACCTAGCTCCCACGTAACACGTGAATGGTGGCATGGCCGAGGGGCTAGGCACCGGTTTGCAAAACCGTTTACGGGGGTTCAAATCCCTCTGCCACCTCCAATTTCATTTCAGGACTTTCTTAGACCCCGAATAGAATGAAACGATTGAGTTTAGTTCGACTCGGGGGGATTCATGTATTTCTGGTTGGCCCTACTTGTTGTAAATTTTTTTAGTTTAATCCCACAGGCTTTCGGCGCATGCACATCACCCGATGGCGTTGCTGGATCGATGCAATACATTTCTTCCGATTTTAAGTTCTGTGACGGAAGTGCTTGGAAATCGATGACGGTTTCAGACACCACAGTCGCCTGTACTGAAGCCGGCAAAATTTCTAAGAGTGGGTCTGATATTCAGTTTTGCAATGGATCGACATGGATTTCCGCCAACGGAGTTTCTGGCGGATCCACTTGCAGCACGGCTGGTGCGATTGCTTGGAAGTCTGCGACGAGTCGCATGGAGTGGTGCGACGGAACCGATTGGAAAGTGATGGGGGTTCTTCCGCCTGATCCGTGTTCCGGAAAATCCATCGGTCAGGCCTGTACCGGAACAACCGCTCTCTACCTCGGCACACACGATGGCGGAAGCTACATGATCACCCCATCTGGCTGCACAGACTCGGCGACGCCGACATGCGCAGGCGGCAATGACACTGTTTTCAAAGCATGGCGCGGAAGTACTGGATCGGATGTAGACATCCCGACCCTGGGCAATATCACAGATGCAACGGCAGCGGCAGCCGAACGAGGCGCATACGCAACGACCGAGATCGTGAATCATGCAAGCGTCTCTTCAGACTCGGTGGCGGACTTTTGCGAGAACATGGTTTACGGCGGGTTTTCAGATTGGAAACTGCCATCGAAGTCGGAACTCGCATACATCTACTGTAAGTCCACACCGTCGTCTCATAGCACGAGCAATCCGCAAGATTTCGTTAACTGCGGTGGCTCCGGACCATCGAATCAGCTGACTGGTTTTGCCGCCGCTTATTATTGGTCAACGACAGAATATGATTATCGCTACGCTTGGATCACGAGCTTTTCAAACGGAAGTCATTCCGGAACCAGCGGAAAAAGCACCTCTCGCTACTTCCGTTGCATACGCCGATACTAAGGCTAGACCAGAGACCAGCTCGCAACGTTTTATCCGAAATCATTGAGGTTTTTCGCGTACTCGCGACTAGACTCAGGTGCATCACGTCGTACATCGGGTGCAACAACATGGAAAAAGACGGTCTCGATCTTCCCAACGAACATTACGAAATTCTGCAAATGGATTTGATGAAGCGCACGCTTTCGCGCGCAACGCAGTCTCCGCAAATGGAAGACTCAGCGGCACTTCGCGATTTCAACTCAGAGCTTCTGTCGCGAATTGGCGACTTCAGAAAAAAGAATCTCGAACTTGCGAAGATAGAAAATGCGTTGCGAACTGAACTGGCGAAGGTCGAAAAAAGAGAGCGCGAACGCGAGAACGAATTGAGTGAAAAGTACGTGTCGGAGATTGAATCTCTGAAGCGAGCACTCGACGAGCGTACGATCACGGCCCAGCAGGCAAGAGAAGAGTGGACTCGACAGATCACGGCTTTCAATGATGAAAAGTGGGAGCGCGATCTCGAAATCGAAAATCTTCGTAAGAAAGATGTCGAAAACCAAGAGACGATCGCACGTCTCATGCAGCAAATCGCGACAGACGGCGAGAAGTTGAAGGCCGAGCAACAGAAAGCAACGGCGGCTTTCGACAAGCTGAGAGGTGAATACACGAATGTCGATGCTTGCTACAAGCAAGCCAATGACAATGTTTTGCAGCTCCAGAACGAAGTGCATGCCATCACCAAACGTTACGAAGCAGCACTGTTGCAACAGCAAGAGCGTCTGAAGGCAGAGTTCAAAGCCCAACACGAATCTGTGTTGAGCGAAAACACTCAGCTCCGCTCGATGCTCGCAGTTCGTGATATGAAACTTGAAAACGATCGAAATCAGGTCCAAGCGTCGAAAGAGCGTCTGACTTTCTTAGATCAGCATTTGGGTCAGCTTTCGGATCGTTTGCGCCGTGATAAAACGGAACTTACGAAGGCCGCGAAGGCGATCGCGGACGAGCTTCATTTTGCGCTTGAACATCCGTTCACAGAATATTTGCAAATCGTCGAGATCGAACTGGCTCAGCTCGAGAAGCAATTGCAAGCGACGTCAGCGATGGCTCCGACTCGTTCTAAAACTGAAGCGCGTGTCGCTCAGGCAAGATCGCATCGAGATAGCATCAAAGAAATTCTTTCCGGCTCTGAGAGTGATTTACTCAAGCACGCGGACACCGTGGCAGCGATTATCGAGACTCTAGCGAAAGACACGCAAATCAAGTGAAAATGAGAGAGAAACGAGTTATGGGTTCGGCATGGTTCGAATCCTCGTTTCTCTCATTCTGTTTCCGTTGATTTCTCAAGCCGCGATCTATGGTGTCGATGATCGCGTTGAAGCCAATCAATCCGTCGTAGCAAAGCGATTCTCTTCAGCCATGGCGATGATGATTTCTCCGGTTTATATGAAGCAAGCTGCCGATCAGACTTGGTCGGTCGACTATCCGGTGTCCTCATCTGACGATGGTTACGGAATTTGCCCTTCAGAACGATTTGCTGTTCAGCCGGCTTCAACACTGACATGCACTGGTTTTCTGATCGCACCGAATCTTTTGGTAACAGCCGGTCACTGTATGGTGAATGTCGGTGAAGCCGTCGATGTTCAAAATCCCCAGTGTCGTGATTTCCATTGGCTCTTTGACTTCATGACAGACGTCAATGGCCGTGTGCAGACGACGGGCATTGCTCCTGAGCGTGTGGTTCGTTGTAAGCGCGTCGTCTACGCGGTTCACGAAGGCCGCTATGACCCCAAGACACAGATCACTCATCCCGGCAAAGATTTCGCGATTGTGGAATTGGAAACGGCTCAACCGCATCGTGCTGTGCTTCCGCTTGCAAATAGTTTTGTAAAGCCACGTGAGGCGATCTCTTCGTTCGGTTATCCGCTAGGACTCGCATTGAAATCGATGGGAACAGCAAGTGTCGTTGAGCAAACTCATCCTGAGTACGCTCGTACGACACTGGACACTCTCTCTGGTAATAGCGGCTCTCCAGTTTTGAATACGAAAAATGAAGTCGTCGGCATCGTCGTGCGCGCGTTTCCAGACGACTTCGTTGATGTTCCGGGTATGGCCTGCTCGAAGCTCAATCGTTGTACGCAAGATTTGCGTTCTTGCACTGAAGCGGATCCGCGGTTTCCGATTGGATCACAGATCCAAAGCATTCTTTCGGTACGAGATCGTCTCTAATAGCGTTGCGTTGCGCGAATATGTCTCGATCTTGTCGTGGTCAGCGGCAACGTTTAGTTTACGGCGAAATGAAGTTTAAATCGAATGCCGGCATTGTTCGCATTCGCCATCATCGAGGCCTTTCTGAGGGGGCGTTCGATGTGCAAGCTAGTTGCATTCTTCGTATTGATCTCGCTGATGCTGATCACAAAAGATGCCTTCGCCCAAGAGCCTGCGGAAGCAAGCTCGCCTTCCGGAGCGGTCGACGCCAAAGAACTCGAAAAGGCGCTCGCAAATCCGATCTCGAATGTGACGACGTTTCCTGTTCAATACAATTGGAACTTCTTTTCTGAGAGAGACGGAATCAGTCAAACGGTTCTCAATCTTCAGCCAGTGTTCTCAAGCGCGCTCGGTTCAGGCACTGTCATCAATCGCTTCATTCTTCCGATTGTCGATAACCCAACCGCGAGCGGCGAGGCGAGCGTCTCTGGGTTCGCTGATGCGATCTATCAAGGATTCTATGCTCCCGGGGGCCAAGGTGCGTTCACGTGGGGCGTGGGTCCTACAATTCAAGCGCCGACTGGAAGCGCGCTCTATTCCACTCGCAAATGGTCGGGTGGTCCCGCGATCGTCGCGCTCCATACGAGCGAGCGATTGACGATCGGAGCGCTTATCACGCAGCTCTGGTCGTTCGCGGGAAGTGATTCCCGTGACGACGTCAGCTTGCTGACGATTCAGCCTTTCACGAGTTACCGAATCGGCAACGGTTGGTCGCTCAATCCCTTCAACAATATCACATACGACTCGACACTTGAAGGTGAGCAATGGACGGTGCCGATCGGTCTTTCTGTGATTAAACTCATTCCGCGTAAGGCCGTACCAGTGAACTTAACCTTTGGTGTGTTCGGAAACATCTTGCATCCCGATGAGGGCCCGGACTGGTCGATGAAAGCTCAGATCAACTTTGTTCTTTGATGGCCGACGACCGACCGGTCTTCGGGTGGATTCATTTTTATTGGGTATGTCCCTTGAGAGAGCTTTTTGCTTCCATGCAGGCGTAGAAAGCTCTTGAGAGGGCATGCTTTTGACAGCTCTCCATAAATCTAAATAGTGGATGGCATGGAAATCACCAGAATCTTGAGACAGCTCCTTAGCGATAGAAACATGACGGTGGCTCAGCTGGCGCGCGCAACTAAAATTCCTCGACAAACGATTCAAAATTGGCTCGCAGGCCAGCATCCGCGCAGTCTTCATCAGATAAAAACAGTCGCCGATTTCTTTAGAGTTCCTATCGACTATCTTTGTTTTGGCAGTCGGTTTCCGGCAGCAGACTTTCGTGAGCGCATGATTGAATTTGAAAATGAAATCGATGCGGGTGTGTTTGAGGTAGTGTTACGGCGTGTGAGACGAAATCGAGGTTCATCGCGATGAATTCAAATCGAAAGTATCAATTGAGTTTTTCGGATCGATTCAGGGACGAGTACGCAGCATGGCGCTCTGGACGATTTGCCGTTCGCTCAGCATTAGAAGTCATTCTTCCTCAAGTTCCGATTGCGGAGAATCTACACGTTGACTATGAACAGCAGCATCGACGCTTTGCGCATTTTCGTTCGTGGAGTTGTTGGCGCCGCTGGCTCTACTGGAATCTATATTTTCCGTGGCGGCGAAGCTGGGACTCTCGTTACGTGAGTCCTTCATTTGGAATCAGAACTAGCGAAGATGAGTAGGGTCAGTGTGCGCCCGAAACCTTGTGCATCCGTCTTGCAATTCCTTCATCAGTGGTGCGATTCGGCCTCATCGAAAGGGCCGATCTCTGCATTCATGCCTGGGGGGGTACATGTTTCAGTCAAAAGGTTTCATCCTGCTTGCGTTACCGCTGCTGCTCGCAGCCTGCACCGATTCTACGCCGAAGGCGCGACCGCTCGGCAAATTCGATAAGAAAATTAAAGCCGCATTTCGCGAAGAGCCCGCAAAGCAACTCGCCGCGCCAGGCGATTGGTTTTTGAAGAGCCCAGATCTCGATG
>DATLHP010000243.1:0-3654 GCA_035539835.1 Bdellovibrionales bacterium | reverse complement strand
TGATGAGTTCTTCGATGGGTCCTTCGAGATATCGCAAAGCCTTCAGCGGTTTGATTTCGTGCAACTGAGTTTTCACGCTGCCGTCTTTTTCAATGACGACTTCAGTGATGGACTTTTCAAGACCGATCTCTGACTTCGAGTAGTGCAGAAGCGAGCCCGAATAGCGAACGCGTTCGCCACCGGCCGCTTGAGCTCGATGAAGATGCCCGAGTGCAGTGTATGCAAATCCTTCGAAGGCATCCGCTGCCACATGCGAAGATCCGCCGACAAAGAGATCGCGTTCGGATTCACTCGTCTGAGCGCCAACGACAAACGCATGTGCGAGGAGAACCGAATTTTCACTTGGTTTTCGAGTCAGCCGAATTTCATCGCAGAGAGAGCGAACGGCTTCGTCAGGCGTCGATAACGGTTTTTTAAGGAACTCTCCGATGAGTCTTGGCTCAAGATATGGAATGCCATAAGCCATGACCTCGGACCCGTCTCCGGCAATTCGTACTGGCTTCAAAGCATCTTCAGGTTTCGAATATATCGTTAACCCACGTTCACGGAGAATGCGGCTAGCGAAGCCTACTCTCTCAGCAGAGTCATGGTTTCCAGGGATCACTAAGACAGCCAATTTGCGTTCGATGATCGTCTTAAACAAAAATTCATCAAACAAGCGCACTGCGGCTTCGGGGGGAGAAAGGCGATCAAAGATATCGCCAGAAAGCAGTAGAGCATGTGGTTTAATACGATCGATAAGCCCGATAATTTGCTCAAGGGCTTGCGCCTGGTCTTCAAGGAGCGATTTTCCGTAGAGAAGCCGGCCGAGATGCCAGTCAGAGGTATGAAGTAGGCGAACCATTCCGGGCATCATGCGAGACGACGATCGGCGCTTCAAGTGCTGTAGCGACGCGTTGCAGCCGAGGACCAGTGGTACTTTTCATCCCTTGTTACGCAATGAAATCAAGGGATTAATCAATTCTGCGGAATGATTAGCATCTGGAGAACATCGTGTCTAAAACGTCAACCGAGCGGCCCACACAAGTGGGAACAGAAGAGCGCTCGGGAATGAGTGAGCATCGGCGAAGAGAATTAGCTGACTTTTTGCGCACTCGGCGTGAGAAACTAAAACCTGAACAGGTTGGAATCACACACCTTTCTCGCCGTCGCACACCCGGATTGCGTCGCGAAGAAGTGGCTGAACTCGCGGGTGTTGGAACGACTTGGTACACATGGCTTGAGCAAGCTCGTGATATCCAGCCATCGTCAGAAGTTCTCCGACGATTAGCGAACGCTCTTCGTATGAACACCGCAGAAACTCGTCATCTTTTCGCTCTCGCCGGGAAAGCATATTCACCGGAAGTTGATCAACCACCGGAAGTTCCATCTGAGAGCATTCTTCGCCTCGTTAAGAACGGAATCAAAGAAACGGCCGTCTTGGTTGATTCGCGATGGGATGTTCTTGCGATCAATGACGTCTGCGCCAAGAACTCCCCTGAACTTGCTGAGCTTGCAAAAATTCGTGGCAATTTTCTGATTCACTCTTTGAAAAAGACCCGATTGCACGCGACGAATTGGGAGCATATTTGCCGCCAAATGATCGGACAGTTTCGCGCTGGCCTCGGCGACACGGTCGACCATCCGTGGGTGACTGACTTGCTCGAGCGCCTCAGCCGCGAGTGCCCGGAGTTCGATGGTTGGTGGAAAGCGCATGACGTCCACGACATCAGTCCAGTTATTCTTGAAGTCGATTCGACCGTCTATGGAAAGGGCCGCTGGGAGCGCTCAATGATTTCGCCCTCAGAAAATCCGCGCCTTAAGATTCTCATCTTTTCTCCGCTAGACTAAGCCCGCGTACCATCAGCTACAATAATGCAATGCTCGCATCGCATGCGCTGACACCTTGGAAAGAGGGCGCCAATCCTCTTCATCAATTCAACGTCCAACTACATCGGATTCGCGACGTTCTTCATTTTTCGTTCGAGATGTCGGGTAGTTTGAATTGCCTCGCAGTGAAATCGTTAAAGCCAAAAGCAGAACGCATGCGTGCTGATGAGCTATGGAAGACGACTTGTATGGAAATCTTTGTTGGCCCTCGAGGTCACCATGAATACATCGAGTTCAATCTCTCGCCGTCGGGAGACTGGAATGCTTATACTTTCGATTCGTATCGCAAGGGAATGCGTCCAACTGACGACGCGATGATCGATCTCGAAACCGTCGAGTTGACCGCCGACCGATTTCGAATGCGAGGAAGATTGCAGTCGCGGCGCGAAGGTGAACTCAGTGATTTGTTGCGACTGCCGCATCTTGAAGCCAGTGCAACAGCTGTGATTGAAACAGCGGCAAATGAAATTCAGTACTGGGCTGTGAAGCATGCGGGTGAAAAACCTGACTTCCATTTGCGCTCCAGTTTTTCAATCGAACTAGAATAAGTTTCAACGTAGGGAAAACGACGCAATGATAAAGCTGGGCGTAGACAGGCTTCTTGAATCCAAACAAATGCAGAGCGAACTCGCGTCTCGTCGAGTGGCATTGCTGGCGCATCCGGCTTCAATGACTTCGGATTTCAGACATTCAATGGACGCGCTTGCGAAATGCGTGAATTTGACTGCTGCCTTTGGTCCTCAGCACGGAATGCGTGGTGAGAAGCAAGACAATATGGAAGAAACGCCGAATTACACTGATCCAGTTCTCGGCATTCCGGTTTTTTCGCTCTACGGAGAAGTTCGCCGTCCGAATGCAGAAATGATGAAGACATTCGATGTGGTTCTCGTCGATTTGCTCGATGTTGGCACTCGTATTTACACGTTTCTGACGACCTTGCTCTACGTGCTTGAGGAATCCGCGAAGCACGGAAAATCCGTGTGGGTCTTGGATCGTCCGAATCCGGCTGGCCGCCCTGTCGAGGGAAGTCTCTTGCGTCCGGGATGGGTTAGCTTTGTCGGCGCAGCAGAAGGCTTGCCGATGCGCCACGGCCTGACGTTAGGTGAAGCGTCTCTCTGGTTCAAAAAGACATTGTCGATCAATGTCGATTTGAAAATCGTCGCTATGGAGCACTACGATCCGACCAAGGGTCCCGGTTATGGTTGGCCGCTCGGCGAGCTTCCGTGGGTGAACCCATCTCCGAATGCTGCGACGTTATCAATGGCGAGATGTTTTCCAGGAACGGTGCTGATTGAGGGGACGCAGCTTTCAGAAGGACGCGGTACAACTCATCCACTCGAGGTTCTCGGTGGCCCTGGACTCGATATGCTCAAAGTTCTCAAAGAAATGGAACGTATCGAAGCTTCTTGGATGAGGGGTTGCCGATTGCGTGAATGCTTCTTCTTGCCGACTTTTCAAAAGCACGCAGGGAAAATCGTTCCGGGCTTTCAAATCCATGTCGACGATCATGCCTACGATCACGAGGCGTTCAAACCGTATCGTCTTGTCGGTCTCTGGCTCAAAGCAATTCGCAATCTCTATCCGGACTATGGAATCTGGCGCGACTTCCATTACGAGTACGAAAAGACTCGTCTGGCATTTGATCTCATCAATGGCGGTCCGCAACTGCGCGAGTGGGTTGACGATAAGAGCGCGAAGGCTGGAGATCTCGATGCGATCTGCAAACCAGACGAAGCGGCTTGGATCGAGCGTCGTCGCGAAGTTTTGCTCTATCCAGTGTGAGGC
>DATLHP010000242.1:0-2785 GCA_035539835.1 Bdellovibrionales bacterium | reverse complement strand
TCTATTTATATATTTTTGGTAATTGGGCCTTTCCGGTAATTTCGGGTCAAGGAGGTCTGTATGACTCGATCTATTTTGTTTCTGACGTTTGCTTCGCTGGTAGGTTTTGTTTCGACAGCCAATGCCTCTGGTTGCGGAGATACATATTCGATCTATTTCCACGAACGCAATGTCGTAAAAGAGGTCACCGACTTCTCGGTCGTCGCTCGCAACGCAAAGTCTGTAACCATCAAACTTGGAAACGGTACGAAACTTGAGCTCCAAAAACTTGTTGGCGCAGGCCCTCAAGTTCTTGAGCCGACTCGCTTGTATCAAGTGGATGTTAGTTTTTATGAAGGAAATGACTGCGGCCCAGCCGTGAATTGCGTGACTGGCCAATATCTGCTCGCCAAAGATCCTCAGCAACCCGGAGCTGGCGACTTCGCATTTCCTGCTGTCGAGAATGAACAGTACTACAGCGGACCGGATGCGCCATGGTTCTCAGACAAGAGCCTTTTGCCGACATCGACTCCAATGGAGCCATTCAACGACGACAAGGAACCTATTCCTGTCGAGAATCCACAGTGTTTATTGGGTCACTGGTAAATTAGACGCCGATCAGGAGGACCGCAGCGAAGCGAGGACTCCTGGCGAAGGCGGAGCCGTAGCAAAAAGGCGTCGTTAGACGCCGAAAGACGATCCGCAGCCGCAGGTTTTTGATGCGTTTGGATTCGAGAAGATAAAGCCTTTTCCGTTCAGGCCGCCTTCGAAATCGAGGGTCATGCCCGCGATGTAGAGAAGGCTCTTTGAATCGACGACGACTTTTGTTCCGTGCTCTTCGAACACTTTATCTTTGTCGCCAACGGCTTTGTCGAAATCGAGTTTGTACGACATGCCTGAGCAGCCACCGGGAACGACCTTCACGCGAAGGAAGCTTTCAGGCGTTGTCGACTTATCGTCGGTTTTAAGGCGGATGATTTGTTGTGCTGCTGTTTCGCTGATTTGAATCATCTGGTTCTTTCGCTACAGGTCTAAAGCTCATTATAGACGAGAACGGGCTCCTTGGGAACCCGTTCTAACTCTATGAAATCCTTAGGCCTAACTTCAAAATCAGATTTCGATCACGCAAGAGTACGTTTTGTTTGAAGCCGCGTTGCGAACGGTGTCTTTTTGGTCGTTATAGATGACCGTGTTCGCGCGTGCGATGATTTCAGCCGCAAGTGCATGGTCAACTTGAGAGTCGACGAGAGTGCAATCGCCGCGAAGAGCTCTGCGCTCTGGATTGTTCGTATCGCATCTCGCTGCACGACGAGAGACATCTTTGCCATCGGTGCGAGGAATTTCATTCAGACATGAGCGATTGATATCGACTTGAACGCGAACTCGGCGAGTTGGTCTAGGAGGCGGCTCCGTCGGCCAAGGGGACGGCGAACCGCCGTTGTCAGAGCAAGTGACGTATTCACCGTTAGCGTAGACGCGCTCTCCTGGCTGAATGACTCGATCGGCTTTCGCCGCCGAAGTGAATCCGATAATTCCAATGACCGTGATCAACAACGCTTTCATTTTTTGCTCCAAAGAGTGAATGTTTTTCTCTGCATGCAGCACGGGCTGCGACGCCCTCGCGGCCGCAAAGACCGAACAGAGATAAACAGAACCATAGCAAATAGGGTGCCGTGGATTTCGGAGTCAAAAGGTGTCCGTGAGGGATTGATCGCGACGATATCAAACGCGCGATTTATCGAGGGCAGTGCGTAGGCGTGAGCAAAGATCGTCGACTTCTTCTTGCGTTGTGAAGCGGCCCAATCCCACTCGCAGAGTCACTGCATCGTCTTGATTGCGGCCGATGGCAGTGAGGACGTGGCTCTTGCCGCTGCCAGAGCATGCGCTCGCCATGCTGAAGGCGATCCCGTTCAGATTTTGAAGAAACTCATCCGTATCGATTTTTGAAAACGACAAACTCAAATTTCCGCAAAGTCGATTCGACGGATGGCCGTTGAGATCGGCCTCCGGTAGGCTTTTGCGGATTTTCTCGCAGAAACCAGCAATTCGTTTCGATGCAGAGTCCATTGTCTCAAGTGCGATTTCGGCAGCCTTGCCGAGACCGACGATGGCAGGCACGTTCAAAGTTCCGCCGCGAATTCCGCGCTCTTGTCCGCCGCCGCCAGCTTGAGCGGCAACTTGAATACGATTCGGTTTTTGACCGATGAAAAGAGCGCCGATTCCTTTTGGGCCGTGAAACTTGTGCGAAGAGATCGAGAGAAGATCGATATTCATAGAGCGAACGTCGATTGGATGTTTCCCTGCCGTCTGTGCAGCATCGACGTGAAATGCGATACTTTTCGAGCGAAGAAGTGCGCCAATCTCTGTGATCGGGTGAATCGTTCCGATCTCGTTGTTGGCGTGCATGAGCGACATGAGAACAGTGTTTGGTTTTAGCGCCGCTTCGACCTGTGCGACGGTGATCTGACCAAGCTCATCGACCGGAAGAATCGTCACCTCGTGACCGAGATCTTGTGCATACTTCATCGCTTCGAGCGTCGCTTTATGCTCAGTCGCACAAGTGATCACGTGAGAACGTACTGGCTGTTTTTTCAAGTAACCTGCAACGGCGAGTGAGATGCTTTCAGTCGCGCCACTTGTGAAAACGATCTCGGTTGGTTCTGCTCCAATTAAACGCGCGACTTGATTGCGAGCCGTTTCGACAGCGAGGCTGGCTTCCCATCCGTAGGCATGTTGAACGCTGACGGGGTTTCCGAATTTCTCGAGGAAATAGGGGACCATTGATTCGAAGACGGCTGGGTCGAGC
>DATLHP010000241.1:0-4223 GCA_035539835.1 Bdellovibrionales bacterium | reverse complement strand
CCAATACGGACCAGTGAATTGCATTGGATTCGGCGGAACTCCCAATAGCTGCGCGACGAGCTTTGAGCAGTATGTTGAGTGACGATCGTCCCAATTGAATTCGTTATCATAGGGAACCCCGATAAGGCTTAGCGCGATGTTGGCTTCGATATCCGGAGTCCATCTCGACACGAGCACTTCTTTTGCGTTGCCGATGTCTTTCAGTGATTGCGCGACTTCAACGCCGTGACCAGGCCTTGAATGCATCCATCCGAGCGGGGTGCGAATTGCAACATGAGCGTAGCGACCGTTTTCTTCAAGCTGAAGAACGCGTCCGTCGTACATTCGCACTTCAAAGAATGCGACTTCGACCGTCGCTTGTGCAGAACAGACCGCAGCCAAAAATGCGAAGACGAACCCGATGATCGACTTCATGGGGTCTTACCCAGGCGAGAGACAATAGTGGCAGCGATAGTCGTCTTCATAATGTCTCCTGGAATAAAAGGCAGAAGCCCTGCGGTCAACAGTTGGCTCAAAGGCACATAGAAACTCAGTACGCTGAGGCCACATCCGAAAACAAAAAGACTACCGATGAACCCACAAAGGAGAGCTCCTTTGTGGGTTCTAGCAAACCCGCGATCAGCGAGCGTTCCCACGACAGCCGTCGACAGAGCCATGCCTATCAAATAGCCCATTGTAGGACCGAAGGTGAAACCGCCTTGCCATGAGGCAAAGACAGGGAAACCGAGAAACCCAATGCAGAGATAGCTTAGAACGGTCGCAAGACCGAGCTTGCGACCAAAACTGAGTGCAATGAACGTTACGCCCATCGTTTGACCAGTGATCGGCACCGGTGTCCAGGGGAGCAATATTCGGATTTGCGCGGCCAGTGTCAGTAGTAGAATGCCAGAGGCAACCACAGCAAACACAGCAAACACTTCAGCCTTCGTGCGTTCTTTAAGACGCAAAGGAATAACAGCGAAACTCTGCATCGTCTTTGACTCCTTGAAGTTCGAATGAATATAGATGAAGAAGAGAGTTGATGCGTTCAGAAAATCAATAGTTCATTTTTGAACAGTTTAGTTTTGAACCAATGGAGTGTCTGTGAAGATCGAAAAATTCCTCGATTCGAACCCATTCGCGATCATGGCGATCGTAACTCAAGAGATCGACCGTAGCATTCGCGCTGATTTGATGGACGAGGGTCTAACATTCATGCAGGCGCTGGCATTGGTCTCGATTTTCTTTGAAGACGGCAAAGCCGCGCATCCAAAAGATATGGCTGAGACTTTCGGAATGACAAAAAGCAATCTCAGTCATCTTCTCAACAAGCTTCAAGAAATGAAGCTCGTAACCCGCAAAGTGCACGCAGAGGACTTTCGCCGCCAGCAAGTTTCGCTAACAGTGCTCGGCGAGAAAACCTGCCAACGTCTCATCCGATATTTCAATCGAATGCAGGACCGCCTTGAAGAGAGCTTCGGTGATGCGGAGAGTTTGAAGCGCTTCAATAAAAAGATCAGAGCTCTTTCAGAGATGAACTGATTAGATGCCGTTCAGATCGGCTTTTGGGAACGCGACGGTTTGAGTAACGAATTCGTTGGCTGAACAGCCGAGAGTTTTCGTCAATGGACAGAATCGAAAGCTCAAGCAATCGACGTCTGCGCTTCCGCATGTGAGTGCGCAATTGCCTCCAGGCTCAGTGGGGCAGGCTGGCGCAAACAATGAATTCGACGTTTCAGCTGCTGGGGGTTCCGGCGGGGCATAGTTGATTGCCGCCAAGGCACGGCTTGAGCTCCAGAGCCTACTGACCGCGCTCGCTGCGAACATTTTGTTTTCTATATTCATGTCCCGACGAGCCGTGATTTCTACATTGGCCTTCACACAAACTGGTGAACCACTTTTAGGATGCGGGACGCAGATTTCTTGGGCGGCATTCAAACAGAGATAGATTCCAGAAGTTCCGATTTGAATCCTCGACATTCCACCCGAACAAAGCCCTGCATTGTTCGGACGATCGGCAGCGCGCGCGAGATCATAGGCATAGCGAATTCTTTGCGCCAGCATCTCGGCGATAGATTGAGTGTGCGTAAGCCCTTGTGACATCGCATAGCGCTTTGAAACTTGGTTCACACGCTCGGTCGCTTGCATAAAGATGATAACGATAACCACGGCAGTGATGACTGCGAAAGGAAGTACGACAGCGCCTCTCTCGTTGCGAATTGGATTCATCTGAGGTTCTCCGGAAGCTGTGGAGGGAAGAAGTGAATCAAGTCGAAGAGTCTCGCTCCAAATGGACCGCTGGGTGAAAAATCGATGATGTTGTTGCGTAAAGTAATGCGTGCGACGCGAACGATGTCTTTGAACTGAGGATTCTCAGGACATGCTATCGCTTTCGATTCCGGACAAAAACTTCTTTCGGCATCGGATCGAGAACCGAGAAAACGACGGAAAGTCAGTTCGATCTCAAAAGACGTCACCGGATCACCGGGATTCGGGAAATTGCTCAAGCGACTGAAAGTTCTAATGTCGCGGATCTGCATACGCGTAAAACCTTCGAAGATCTGATCTCCACGAACGGCCGCGAGTGGACCAGGCCCGTTACCCATGGCTCCATAAAGCACTCCCCAGGTTGATCGAGCTCCGGCAATGGGAGGTCGCGGTTTTTGAAAGTAGATGCCGGTCCGCTTGAGCTGAGATGATTTTCCCGCAAGTGCAGTTCCAGTTGAGTTCATTCCTTCGCGCCAGAACACCGCGACCGGGTACGCAGATCGCGGATCAGCCCACAGGGCATCTGAATCGAATACACGTATTTGACCAACGGCGCCCGAGTATCCATTCAGGTCTTTGTTGCCCCAATAGCGAACGTTGATCGCTTGTGCGAAAACATTCTGGATAAAGTTCATCGCTCGCATCTCGTCGATTTCGGCTTCGGCAGCATCGGTGAGAATCGCGCTCTGAGTAAACGCAGTCATTAAAATCGATGCGATGCCAAGAATTATGGCTGCGCCGATTCCGAGACTGATCATGAGCTCAACAAGTGAGAAGCCGGCGCTTGATCGCCTCATGGACATTCCGGAATCGATATGTTCAAAGGCGCAACCCACTCGAAGTAGTCATACGGTCCAGAGGTGTTTGCATTTGGATTTCCCGTATCCGGATCGGGCGGGTATCCGATCGGATGGTCGTAGTCAGGCACGGAGTATGGATTTCCCGCAGCGTCGTACATGGTTTTCGTTCCGGGAATGCACATAATCACTGCGCCCGATGATTGGTGGCAGACTTGATACGGGCTGTAATCTGAAATTTTCATCGGAAGCGATGAAGCCTTGTTGTCGATTGGAAGATAGCAAACTGGTGTTCCAGCGGTACTAGATCCTGCATACGATGAAGCTGTGAATCGCTTGCGGGTATAGAATTTTCCACACGTCGAAAGCTGAGTTGGCTCATCCGTGACTGGAAGAGGTTTCCACGCGCCGCCATCGCAAATCGCATACGCTTCGCAGAACGTGGCGCCAATCGGATCGATATAATCACTTTCATACATCGCTCCACTGACGCCATCTGGAGCTCCGCCAGGCATTGTGAATGTCTTCGGAGGGCTTGCGCCTGAGCTATCAGGGACGTCGGGTTTGTCGGCAAGATAGTTCCAAGTTGTTACAGGACAGTTCGGAGCGCTGGGAGTCGTCGGCCCACCAGATGCATTCCACCACGGAGGAAGCGTGGGCTGTACTTTACGGCAGAATCCCCGGCTAGGAGGATCGTTGGTCGCGCTCCGATACTTCCAAGTGTAGCCCTTTGGCGTTTTGCAGAGACCGACGGCGCATCCGATGGCAAGCCCAATGAGACCAAATGAAACCGCTACGGCGAGGACTGTAATGATGATGCTAAAAAGACTTCGTTTCTTTTTCTGATAGCAGTTCCAACACTCCGAAGGTTGAAAGTACTTAAGAGCATAGTCGGCAGAGAATCCATTCGGATGCGTGCGCTCACTGAGAAGCGTGAAGTTTCCGGACATGTCGATCGTCGCAACGTCGACGCGAACATCGCAACCCCATAGGCCATCGTCACTACGACCGGCGTTTGTGTAAACATTCGTGTACTTTGCTTCGTTTGGCGCTGGCTGGGAAAAGAACGACGATGCCGTTTGTGGAGCGATTCCGCAAACAGTCACTTGATCGCACGGAACCCAAGGCGAATTCGCTGGTGCGGATGGAGCGCCATTCATCGTTGCGCCGGCGACCGTT
>DATLHP010000240.1:0-2914 GCA_035539835.1 Bdellovibrionales bacterium | reverse complement strand
CTCTTATGTTACTCAAGATACGTTCTTGTTCAGCGAGACAATTGCCGACAACGTCGCACTTGGAATTCAGCAGAACGTAGAACTTAATTCGATCAAGAATGCAGTCAGCCACGTCAACATGGATCTCGAGATCGAAGCCATGCCGGAAGGTTTTGATGCTTACCTTGGCGAACGCGGCGTGAACCTCTCTGGTGGGCAGAAGCAGCGTTTAACGATCGCTCGCGCGTTGATTCGCTCATCCCAGCTTGTGCTTCTCGACGATAGCTTGAGTGCGGTCGATGGCCGCACTGAAAAGAAAATCACCGAAGCGCTGCAGTCGGCGACGCAGTCGCAAACAGTGATCCTCGTGTCTCATCGTCTCGCGACTCTTCGTCACGCCGATCGCATCGTGGTTTTGAATCGCGGGCACATCGAGGCCATCGGCTCGCACGAAGAGCTTCTCGAATCCTCTGACACCTATCGCCGACTTCACGTTCTTCAAGGAGCGCCGGGCGAGCAACGAGTGGAGGCCGAAGCATGAGTCCGACTCTCGAGCGAGGCGAAACCATTCGATCGAAAACGACGATGAAAGACGTCGTGATTCGAACCTGGCCGTACATGAAGAAGCAAAAACTTCTTCTTGTGGGCACCATGCTTGCCGTTGTCGCTTTCGCAGCTGCTGGACGACTGTCGATCACCGTTTTTGGAATCGCGATCGACAGCGGAATTTTGAAACAAGATTATGGCGTCGTGAAAGCCGCTGCCCTTGGCTACTTCTTGCTCTCCGCCGGCGGCGCCTTTATGGATTTCTTGCATTCGTACATGTTCGCAAAGCTCGGCAATCGTGTTTTGTACGATTTGCGATCGAACCTCGTTGCACACGTCGAGAATCTTCCACTCTCTTATTTTGATCGCAATCCGTCCGGCCGGATCGTGACGCGATTAACGAATGATGTCGTTGCGATGGGTGAAATCTTCACGCAAGGGATCATTACGGTCTTTTCGTCCGTCGTATCGCTGATTGCCATCATCATTGCGATGGGACTCATCTCTTGGAAGATGACTTTGGCTTGCCTTTTGGTTGCACCGCCGATTCTCGTCGCCATCACCATTATTACGCGAAAAATTTTGGTTGTTCTTCGAGAAGCAAAGCAAAAACAGTCGGCCATCAACGCCTTTGTCGCTGAGAACATCGGCGGAATGCGCGTTTTGCAACTCTATGGCCGCATCGAACGCAGCTATCTGCGCTTTAAGAACCTGTCGGCTGACTTTCGGGTCGCCAACATGAAGCAGGTCAAACTGTATGCGGCGCTTTGGCCTTTCACGAACTTCTTCAACGGAGCCACTGTCGGAGCCGCCCTTTATTTCGGCGGAAAGATTTCGGCTGAAGGCGCCATCACGACGGGCGCGATGGCAGCATTTATTCTTCACGTTAGCGACTTTATTCATCCCCTTCAGGTGATTCTCGAAAAATACAGTGTCTTTCAAAATGCTCTGTCGGGTGCCGAGCGGGTTTTCACACTTCAAGACGAAACGACAGAAGATCAAACGGATAAGCTGGTCGAATCGGCCGACGTTTCGCGCGTGAATGGCGACGTCGAATTCAAGAATGTCGTCTTCCGGTATCGCGATGGACTTCCGAATGCACTCGACGATGTTTCTTTGAAGGTTCGTCCCGGCGAGTCTGTTGCGCTCGTCGGCCGCACCGGTAGTGGAAAGTCGACGACGATTACGTTGCTACAACGTCTCTATGATGCGACCTCAGGAGAAGTCTTAATCGATGGTCGTCCAATCACGTCGTATCGCCGTGGGTCTTTACGCAGCCGCATTGGAGTTGTTCAGCAAGACACATTCATGTTCCGTGGAACGGTTGCGCAGAATATTTCTTTGGCTGATCCAGCGATCTCTCGCGAGCGTATCGAACAAGCGGCGCGCAAGGCACGCTTGCAAGAATTCATGGAAACCCACACTGGCGGCCTCGACGCGAAGGTCGAAGAGCGCGGCGCGAACTTGAGTTTTGGCGAAAAGCAGCTGATTGCGTTTGCACGCATTCTCGCTTTCGATCCGGATATTTTGATTCTAGACGAAGCGACGGCAAACATCGATTCTCATACGGAGCATTTGATTCAAGAGGCCACTCGCGAAGTCTTGCGCGGGCGTACGAGCTTCATCGTCGCTCATCGAATTTCAACCATTATGGATTGCGACAAGATCGCCGTCCTCGACGCCGGAAAAATCGTAGAACTTGGCTCTCATGATGAACTGCACGCAAAAGGCGGCCTCTACCGCAAGCTTTGTGATGCTCAATTCAATGAAGGCCAATCCATCGACACCGCTCTCACCGTTTGAGGCTACCTATGTCCTACAAGCTTTTTCTCTTCGACGCCGACGACACTCTTTTCGACTTCGGCGCAAGCGAGCGAAGCGCGCTGGCCCGAACCTTTATCGATTGCGGCGTCAGCGAAAACTTCGAGACCCTGTATCAGACTTATCGCGAAGAGAGCGTCAGGTTGTGGCAGCAAGTCGAAAAAGGCGAGATCTCAAAAGACTTTCTGCGCTCTGAGCGCTTTCGGCTGACTTTCGCAAAACACGCGCTCTCACATTCTGCCGAAGAGGCTGGGGCGCGGTATTTGGAGCTACTTCCAGAAACAGTCGTCATGATCGACCATGCCGCAGATATCTGCCGATACCTGCGTACGCGCGGAGAAATCGGAATCATCACGAATGGTTTTGAAACCGTGCAAATGCGCCGACTCAAAAACTCGCCGATCGCTGAGTTCATCAGTTTCACAGTGGTCTCCGAGGTCGCAGGCTTTACGAAACCCGACATACGCTTCTTCGAATACACGGCAAAGCAAGTGAAGGATTTCTCGAAAACCGAGACTCTCGTCATCGGAGATCGGATAGAAACGGACGTACAAGGCGCTCATAATTT
>DATLHP010000239.1:0-5713 GCA_035539835.1 Bdellovibrionales bacterium | reverse complement strand
CCTCCACCACTTGGAACCTATGTGGCGAGATGGTCATTAGACAAAACCTGATGTGGCATGTCGCCAAAACTCAACGGATTGAGGCTTTGGCGTACAGAAAAGATCAACTCTGAGTCAGTGGTGCACGCAGGCTGCGGCTTCCACCGCAGCAACGAGGCTATTCCGATCGATTGGCTTTAAATGAAAGTGCGAACAGCCCGCAGCTCGGCAGCGTTCTTCCTCGCCAGGCAAGGCGTGAGCCGTCAGCGCAATCATTGGTCCTCTGAAGCCATTCGCTCGAATGCGTCTCGTGGTTTCATAACCATCGATGTCTGGCATTCGAACATCCATGATGATGGTGTCAAACCGCTGACCCTTTTGTTTTTCAATCGCCTCCCAACCGTCGTGAGCAAGTTCAACACGAGCACCCGCCGTCGTCAGAATTCGACTAAACAAATTTAGATTATCATCAGAATCATCGACTAGTAAGATGCGAAGTCCATTCAAACGAGTCTTGCCCCCAAGATCGTTCAATGGTTTCGACGCGTAGATTTCTTCCATAATTCCCCCAAATTAAGAAGACGCCGCCAGTTAGGGTCTGTACTTGATTGGATTGAGCTCTTCCAGCCCCATTTTCAATCGAACCCGGTTGTGTCGATAACTACACCAAACAGCGAAAACCCAAGGGTTTTCCGCAAGTTTTCGAGTGCTGCTCTAGGAAAACTCTGCCCGGTCGCCATGAAAGATCGTGTATCCGTCGAGCTCTGTCCTAAATCAAACTGCTTTTATTTTAAGCATTAGGTTTTGATTGGCGGAGGGATTTCTCTTCACTTCAAAGGCAAATCGCCCCATCCTTTTCGGCGATGGAACTGCATCGAGCCTCTACGTTTTCCGCCGTGAATAACGACTCTCAAGAAAGAGCGGAACGCCTTCTTCATGAGATCGTCGACATCGACTCACTCACTTCGGATCCTGTTGGGGTCGACCGCGTCCAAGAGATCGTCGCTCGCGAACTCCAGTCACTCGGCTTCGACGTTCGCATGGTTCCGAATCCAGATTCATCCATCACCTCCGGTCAGCTTCTCATTGCAACTCTCAACGGAGACCGTCCCGATTTCATTACCTTCGTTTCTCATGCTGACTGCGTTCTCGGCATCGAAGCCGTAGGGCCGTATCGAAAGCTCGCCGATGGCGTGCACGGACGCGGGCCAGGAGTGATCGATAATAAGGGCGGCCTGGTCGTCGCCATCGAAGGCTTGCGTCTTTACCTTGAAGAGCTGCAACGAAAAGAAAGACACAGCGACCTCTCACTTCGCTTCGTGTGTTCACCCAACGAAGAAGGCGGATCGACCGGATTTCACCAGATTTTTCGCACATGCGCCGACGATTCCGTTTTAGTTCTTGGATTTGAACCCGCGCTCGATAACGGATCGATTGTTGAGTCTCGCCGAGGCAATCGCTGGTATCAGCTGACGATCGAAGGTCAAGAGGCACATGCCGGCCGATGCAAAGGCGAACAGATCAATGCCGCTCACGATTTCGCAATCAAAGCCGCGAAGTTACACAAGCTCAATGATCCAAAAAACGGAATTGCAGTGAATGTCGGTCATGTCGAAGGCGGTCGCAATCGCTTCAATGTCGTTTGCGGAAACATCTCTGCCAAAATCGATACACGTTTTGCGAGTTTCGAGAGTCGCGACAAACTTCATCGTAAAATCGAAAAAATTCTTCTGAAGCCGGCGGTTCATTCACCGATAACCGGGCGATCGTCAGAATCATCTTTTACGATTGTGGATGATTGCCCCCCGTTTTCTTCAACCGCTGCATCTCGAACTCTCTTGAAGTACTATCTACGTACCATCGAGAAACTCGAAAAACGTTCAATAGCAGCTGAAAAAGCCGGCGGTGCTGGCGACGTTAATTATATGTCACGCAAAGATGTCATCGTGCTTGATGGTCTGGGTCCGATTGGTGGATCCATGCATACGCCCGAAGAGTTCATCTATTTACCTTCGCTCTCTTCGCGCGCAGCGGCACTAGGGTTTTTCCTCGAGAAAGCTTGTAGCGAACTCGACTAATGCCCAGCTGCTTTTCAAAGCTTCCGTGCCGATAAGAAAGCATGACCGCGGCTCGAATTTCTACACCTGTGCAAGAACTCCATGAGCGTGTCGATGCGTTTCGCGCGGCTGCGAATGAAGTCGTTCTCGATAAGGACAGAGAGATCGCTCTGACTCTTTGTAGTCTATTGGCCAATGGCCATTTGCTGATCGAAGACATCCCTGGAGTTGGAAAAACGACTCTCGTGAAAGCAGTTTCGCGTTTGATGGGCCTCGAGGCGTCGCGAATTCAATTTACGAATGATTTGCTTCCCGCAGATATCATTGGAAGTTCAGTTTTCGATACCGAGAAAAAAGGCTTCTTCTTTCACCGTGGACCGATCTTCGCGCAAATCGTTTTGGCCGATGAATTGAACCGCGCCACTCCGAAAACACAAAGTGCATGTTTACAGGCGATGGAAGAACGTAAAATTTCAATCGATGGCGTAACACACTCACTGCCCGATCCATTTTTCATGATCGCGACTCAGAACCCGCGTCAGCAAGTCGGAACATTTCCGCTTCCTGAATCGCAGCTCGACCGCTTTTTGATGCGCATTGAACTCGGCTATCCAAGTCGTGCCGCAGAAAAAAAATTGCTGCTCGGTGAAAGCCGTCTGCAACTCGTCGAAGACCTGAAACCGATCTTCAAGAGCAATGATATTCCACAATTGCAATCGGCTGTTCAAAGCGTACATGTTAGCGAACACATCATCGGTTACATTCAAGATCTCGTGGCCAAGAGTCGTGCGAACGTTGCAACCGGTCGCGGGCTTTCACCACGCGGTGCCCTTTGCCTACTTCACGCAGCACAAGCTTGGGCATTCTTGCATCGTCGTCCGATGGTTTTACCTGAAGACGTTCAAGCTGTGGCGATTCCCGTGATGAGTCACCGCCTCAATCCAGTTGATGACCTCACCGGCGAGACTGGTCTTCGCATGGCCGAGGACATCGTTTCGTCTGTTCGAGTGGATTAAGAGCGATGAAACGCCAAAGCCGCGTTTACATCCTACCGACAGCTTTCGGATACCTCTTTCTCAGTGGCGCCTTAATCATGATGTTGATTGGCGCAACCTATCAGAACAATCTTGTGAACCTACTCGCGTTCTTCATGATGAGTTTGGTCTTCATCTCGATGGTTCAGACTCACAACAACCTCAAAGACGTTGAGTTACAGAAATTGATCGGCGAAAACGCCTTCGCCCATACGGAATACGTCGTCGGCTTCGTTTTAGGAAATCCGACCAAAGAAACCCGACACGCTCTCGAAGTCGACTTAAAGAAAAAAACTCCGCATCTCGTTTTAGAAAACAATCTTCCTCTGCTCGCGCATGGAAATTTGAAACTCAAAGTGAGTTACAAAGCCGGCGCCCGAGGAAAAATGCGCGTTCAGCAAGCAAAGGTTCATACGGCATACCCACTTGGACTCTTTCGCGCATGGATCTGGCTCGAAAGTCAAACTGATGTCTTCATCTATCCGGAACCAAAAAAATTTCGCTCATCCCCCGTCACGGAGGCTTCTGAAGCGAAGGCCATTCCACAATCGCATAAAGGCGGCGATGATTTTCACGGCCATCGGCGCTATCACGTCGGCGATCCGTTCGGGCACATCGACTGGAAAGCTCACGCACGCGGACGCCCGCTTTTGGTGAAAGAGTTTAACGATGGAGCCCCATCTCCGTATGTTTTCGAGTGGAAACAACTCGATGGTCTGAGCTTTGAAGAACGACTCTCGACGCTTTCCTATTGGATTGACGATGCAGCCAAACGCAACCTCGTGTTCGGTTTGAAAATGCCGGGCGTGAACATCGCCCCGGCTCAAGGTATTCAGCACGTTCAGCGTTGTCTCGAAGCTCTAGCCGTTTACGAGGAGGATCAAGCCGATGCCCGCATCGCGTGAACTTCCTTGGGATAAAAGTCTACAGCTTCTGTTAGTGGGGATCGTCGTCTTCAATGCGATTCCGCACTACTTCGACATTCCTATGTGGGCATCTGCGCTCGCTGCAGTTCTGCTTTTCTGGAAGTTCATGTACTTGCACCGAGGCCTTTGGCGACCACCAAAACAGGTCATTTGGGGTATCGCGCTCCTCGCCAGTGGCTGCGTCGTTCTCGAGTATCGAACTCTGATCGGACAAGACGCAGCAGCGAGCTTACTCGTCATCCTCGCCAGCTGTAAGCTCTTGGAAACGAATCGATATCGCGACGCCATGTTCGTCGTTTTCACCAGTTACTTTCTGTTGATGACACATCTTCTGTTCTCACAGTCACTTCTCTCGACGGTCTTCATGGCCATTGACGTACTTTTGATCACGACATTGATGTTTCATATCCACAAGCGCGATCGCCGCACTTCGGCCCGCTCGTTTCGGCCGATCATGCGCACAATGCTTCTCGCTTTGCCGGTTTGGATTTTCTTGTTTATCGCGTTTCCGCGTTTCTCTGCTGGTTTCTGGAATATGAAAACCGACCCCAAGAATAATATCGGTTTTTCTGAAAGCCTTGACCCCGGAGGAGTTTCCGAAATTGCTGGCAGCGAAGAGACTGCCTTTCGTGTCGACTTCAATGATGGCGTTCGTCCAAATCCAGAATTCATGTATTGGCGCGGTGCCATTCTCACAGTGGGCGATGGCCTAAAGTGGAAGATCGATCGCGCTCAGAATACAGACCGGATCATTCAAGAAAAACCGACTGAAAAACCGATTCAGTATGAAGTTCTTCTCGAGCCAACTTTCAGACGTTGGCTCTTTGTTCTCGACTATCCAGGAGACATTCAGATAAGTCCCAAACTCTCTCGCCTCTTTATTCGAAGAAAGCAGGGCTTCATTTTCGAATCGGGCCGAGAACTCATGTCTCGCATCAGCTATCAGGGAACCGCCCACCTCAGAGCCGAACGTCAAACCCTGAGCCTCGATGAAAAACAGGCATTGCTTGAACTTCCCGAACTTGATCCGAGGGTTTCGAACATCGTCGCCAAGATCGACAATGACGCGAAACTAAGACCTCGCGGAACACGCGCAGAAAAGATCTCTTCGGCCGCTCTCAAATATTTTGCCGAACAGAAGTTCCGCTATACGCTCAAGCCCGGCCCCCTTGCCGGGCGCGATGGAGCCACGCAACTGGCTGAGTTTCTTTTCACGACCAAACGTGGGTTCTGCGAACACTATGCTGCTGCGTTTGCGACGTTGATGCGCGCATCTGGGATTCCTTCTCGAGTCGTCCTCGGTTACCAAGGTGGGAAAGAAAACGAATTCGGCGACTACCTTCTCGTTCGTCAAATGGATGCCCACGCGTGGTCGGAAGTGTGGGACGACGAAGCGAGCCGTTGGTTTCGCGTCGATCCGACTTCAGTCATCGCTCCCCTTCGTCTTCGCATCGGCGGAGATTACAATCTTCTCGAAGAAGAACAAATCGCACAGAACATGAGTGAAGAAGAAGTTCGACGCCGCTTGAATGGTGGTTTCGGACGTTTTGGCATCCGACTCGCCTTGGCTTGGGATGCAGTGCAAATGAAGTGGAATGCTTTCTTGAACGACTATGATTTCGAGTTCCAGCAAAGTCTCTTGGCGCGGATCGGTCTCCACGGCGTCGCTCGCTGGATGCTCTTCATCGGTGTCGCCATCGTTATGACGGCTTTCGTC
>DATLHP010000238.1:0-3895 GCA_035539835.1 Bdellovibrionales bacterium | reverse complement strand
ACGCTCTTTCTAGTTCTTTGTGGCGAACGAATTCAGCAGCCTTTTCGAAGCAACGCTGTTGCGGCTTTGATTCGTAGCTGAGGGTACAGATGTCGAGAGCTAATGTAATGCGATCTGCGTAATAGTCTTCTGCAAATTCGTCTTTGCATGGTCGTTTGTCGGCGCGGTCACTCTTTCCGATTTTTCCGCAAAGAGCAGAAACGAAAGCCTTGTGGGCGCGGATGGTGTTGCCTGCCTGACGATCTGAGCGGACATACTTTGTTCCACGCTGCCAAGCCAAAGACTCCTCATAGCATCGCTGTGGATATCGATCACCACCGCAAATCACATCTGAGAGCTGGCTGACGGGAAGGGCATCAAGATATGCCATATCACTGCAGGCCTCGGTTGCGACGAGGTTGCAAAGTGCATCGGCGTAAGCGTAGCGATCAAATTTAGATTTCGCGTTTGCGAGTCCTGGTAAAAATCCGCAAACCAAAGCCATCAAAGCAATGAGAGAAAACCGCTTCATATAAAACTCCATTTTTGATTCCATAGCTTCCTAGAGCAGGTTCTAGACCCGTCAAATAGAATGGAGATGAGATCAAACTCAATGGATTGCGGCGGCCGCAAAATAGTTCGACAGGTGTCAGGTTTCTATGGAGTTGCGATCGGGACGGCGTCGATCCAGTTGAACTGAACTCCGACTCCTCGAGCGGGACTGCGCGCGTTTTCGCCTTGGCGAATCCAGATCACTTTCGCTTCAACCGTGAGCTGCTCGTCGCGCTTTGCGCTCTCAGAGCCGAGATTGAGGCGGATCTTGTCGCCGACTTTGACCGATATTCCGCGATACTCGAGAAAGGCTCCAGTGGCGGAGTAATTTCTCATCTTGGTTGGAATAAAGAGGCCGGTCTTCATCACGACGACGCGAACAGGTTCATTGGTGATAAAACGCGGGCATACCTTGAAGCCGACACTTTGTTTTACCATCGCTTTTTCAAGAACACTGATGAACACGGCAGGCTCACACGGGCTCTGAAGAGCGACGATGTTGTCCATTGAATGAATCAGACTGTAAGTCGGAATCGAGATCTGTGACGTCAAAATCAGAACCGGTGTTTGATTCGCCTCAGATGAAACTTTTCGAAGAAAGGTGAGCTCTTCTGGTCCGAGTTTGTAACAAATGAAAATGATCGTCGAAAACTTCTGCTCAATCAGAAGAGTCGATTCTTTCATTCGGTCGCGAGACGTTTCTGAAATGCGGAAGGGCGCATGCTGGTCTAGTTGCGCACGAACCCACCGGGTCTGCGTGCTCAATTCTGGTTCCGTGATGAGAAGAATGCTGTTTTCAGAAATCATTTAGATGCTCATCGGCTCCCACTTAAGTCCTCTAAAGGAAATCTGTACAGATGAAGTGTTCTATCTAGAGCATTTGCTCACTGGACTCGATCAACGCACTGTTCTCCGGGGCCCTGAAAATGAGTTTTTAACAAACAGGGATCCAGTACCGACACTGTTTAGGTTCAAAAGATTTGAACGAGAAAACCAATCAATCTTACGAAGGAGTGAGAATGAAGAACGCTACTTACTGGTACGGCGATTTCAAATGCCAAGCTTATTGCAAAACTGCAGGTCACGGATACGAAGTCGGCTTCTACTTCGGCAAAAATCAAATCTTCGTTGGTAACTTCATCCACAAAAAAGAAGCGACAAAGTGGTGGGGCATCATGAACAAAGAACTCACGAAGTTCACAAAGCGCTTCGCGTTCTCTGAAACTGCTTCGGTCACTTGGTACACGAAGTTCTTCTCGCACCATCTCTACAAGTCTTACTACTCGTTCCTCGACACAGAGTTCGCGAAATATCAGCGCACTTTCAACAAGGCTTTCAAAGCTGATGCACGCAAATACAAAACGTTCTCGAAAAAATGGGATGGCGCCGAGTTCTACTCGTTCCGCAAAGCGAACTAATTCTTTGTCTTCGAAAACTTAGTTGATCCGAGACCGGCCCGAAACAGCCGGTCTTTCTTTTTCAGACTTCTTTATCCGCATTGAGCGCCGGGCTGCAGACTCGAAGTTGTAGCCAAGAACGATGCCGGTCACCGAACTCGAGACAGTGTTGTCTTGGTGGTCGACTTCGGTGTTGATTGTTCTTTTGAGCGCGTCGGTCCAAAGACTTTGATCTTCACCATAGGTGGCAATGAAGAGACGGACGCTCCAAGATTTTGCAAATGAAATTAGATATCCAAATTCCACCGAAGTGGTGAGTCCGAAATTCGCTAAGGCGTTTTCTTGATTGTCTTTCGTCCATGAAATTTGCGTCCAAGTCATCGATGGAATAAGTGAGGCGTAAAGATAGTGGCGGCCAAATTGATAGCCGGCTTCAGGGCCGTAGCCACCCGAGATCAACCACCGAGCGTACTTTTGATCCGTCGTGATGCCTTTTCCGGAAGCCTGTACTCGCTTGTGCGAAAATCGAAAGTCTGGATACAGGTGAAAGAGCCAACGCGAGCCACGGCCCGAGCGGTATACAGGTTGTCCACTCAAACGAATCGCACTTAGATATTCGAGTCCTTTTTCCCACCAATGATCCTGGCCGACAGGTTTCAGTTCAATTTCTTTGCTTTGGCTTGTGAAGCTCATGCTTTCATTTGCGAACATGAGGCCGACAGTATTTGGCAGGATGCTATAGAATGCTCGGCCGCTATCGTAGAATTTTTCGACTTCGCTATCCGTTTGAAGAAAGATGGTCTCGGTGCCGCGAACTTCATTCGTGATGCCGTCGCGGAGTTCGACTTTCACGACGTAGTCGCTGCCGAAGCGCTCGACTGTTGAGTAGTAAATGCCATCAAGACCGAGCCGATGGAGTAGCATGCGCCGATCTTCTTCTCGGCCAACACTATCGAAGTCGAAACGCTCCTTCAAAAACGTGGGCAGAGTATCATTGTAAGAGCGGATTTTGAGACGGGGATCGGGACTCGCTTTGACGCGACTTTCAACAGCCTGTGCGGCGATATCTGAAAGAGCCAAAGATTCAGCCAACGGGGGCGCGATCGCGAGGTTGATCAGCGGCTTCCGTTCGGGTGTCCGAACGGACTTGCGATCTTTGAGGGCGACGACCTCTGGATCGCGGACATCCCAGGCCGCGCCGGTCAGAAAATCGATGCCCCATCCGATCGGCGCATAAACGCTAAAGAGGAAGTTGGCTCCGAAGCTGGCCCCCCATCGATAACGAGTATCAAGTGGAGTTTTTCGAAGCTCGCCTTTGCTGAGATCATTTGCGTAGGGATGAATCAGAATAGGCTCGGGCTCTCGTTTTCTTTCGATAAGGACGAATGTCGGGGTGAAACCGACGACTTTCCCGCCCACTTCGACGGCAGCGCCTGGAGGATTGGAGCGCACGAGAACGGCTTGTTCATCGGCGTCCTTGCCTAGGCTCGCGCAGCCGATCTGCAAGACCGCGAGCAGAAGGCTTGCTACGAGGGCGAAACGAAAAGACACGCCAGTCCAATCCTTGTCCATTTGGTTTTCAATAAGTATCCTCTTATTTCAGCTTTAAATTCAAGGAGGCCCCTATGGCCAAAATCGAAACAACACCGGAAATGGTGAAACAGGTTTATGCGACTTCACGCGAGCGTTTGAAAGTTCTGAAGACGCGTTTGGGTAGGCCTCTGACTTTGGCTGAGAAAGTTCTCTTTGGGCACTTGGATGATCCAAAAGGCCAAGAACTCGAACGCGGAAAAAGCTTTCTTCTTCTCCGTCCAGATCGCGTAGCAATGCAAGATGCGACTGCGCAGATGGCGATGCTCCAGTTCATGCTCGCTGGCCGTGATGAAGCGGCTGTGCCTTCGACGGTTCACTGCGATCACTTGATCCGCGCCCACATCGACGCCGAAACCGACATGAAGACTTCGAAC
>DATLHP010000237.1:0-9196 GCA_035539835.1 Bdellovibrionales bacterium | reverse complement strand
GTCATCGTTTTTCAAAAAGGCTTTGAGGCGAGTGATGCCTTCTGGGGTCTGCGCGATCGAAAGGTAGAAATCAAAAAAGCTGAGCTGGCTGTCGATGCCATCTTTCGTGTTTGTGGCGCGACTCCAAACGGCTGCTTCAAGACGAGGTGCGAGGGATGTTCGCTGCTCGGGAGTGAGATACAGTGTGTAGTTGTCGCGGAACGTTGAATAGCGCCCGATGAGTGCGCCGAGAACGAAGCCATTTTTTTCTTTCTCAAGTGCAGGAATCGTCGCATTGAAATAATCCATTGCCGATAGCTTCGTGTCGCGAACCATCTGATGGAGAGTGCCCCAGATCATCAATCGCAAGAGCGGATCTGCGACGCCACCTTCGAGCGCTTTGGCTGCGTGCTTTACCGATGTTTCGTCGAGCGAAAACAACGCATAGTCTTGGTCGTCAACATTCGGGTAGACGAAATCAGGGCAGGGTTTCCCGATGAGTTCTTTGATTTTGGTTGAGCGTCCGTCGTAGCGAACTTCGGCTCGATCTGTCAGGTTGAAGCTTCCGTTTTCACCGATTTTGAAAGAACCGACGACAGCGCGATGAGGCGAGAGCGTATTCGAAACACTCGGACTCTGTCGCATCGTCGCTTGATTGACCGTGCCGTCTTTGCAGCTCCAGTCGACAAAGACACGATTTGGACCTGCCGTTTGTAGCCAATCATGTGTCCACTTTGCGAGGTTGGTCTTAGAAGCTTTGCCGATGGCCGACGTGAAGTCTTCGCGAATCGTATTCTTCCATGCAAAGTCGCTGAAGTACTTGCGAAGGCCTTCGCGGAAGCCCTCTTCGCCGACGAAAAAGTGCAGCTGCTTGAGCGTTGCGGCTCCTTTTGCGTAGGTAATGCCGTCGAAGTTCGATTTCGTTGCTCGAACATCTGCAACGTTGTTTTCAATCGGATGTGTTGTGATCAGCTGATCTTGCCAGTAGCCCCAGCCTTTTTCGCTATGGAAGCCGATCCAGGCGGCCTCGTTCTTAAGAGCTCGAGCCTGAGCGATCGTTGCCGCATAGGTCGCAAAGCTTTCGTTGAGCCAAAGATCATTCCACCATTTCATGGTGACGAGATCTCCGAACCACATGTGAGCCATCTCGTGCAGAATCAAATCATCTCGACCGCTCAGACGTGCACTGGTAACGGCACCGCGATAAATATTTTTTTCGTTCAAAGTAACAGCGCCGGGGTTTTCCATTCCACCCCACATGAATTCGGGAACGAAAACTTGGCCATATTTTGAAAATGGATAAGGAGTGCCAAAGTACTCAGTGAAAAAACGAAGTCCGGTTTTTGTCGTGTCGAACAGTCTTTTATGATCGACATATTTTGCCAGCGACTTGCGCGCATAGATAACGAGCGGAATGTCGCCCTCTTTATCGTTCCATTCGGCAAAAGGTCCACTGCCGACAAAGAAAAGATAAGTGCTGATCGGCTTTGTCTGCTTCATCACGGTCAGTGTACGGCCCTTCGCCTTATCTGCGCTTTCAACGAGTTCGTTACTGATGACTTTCCATTCCGATGGAGCATCGAATGACACGCGGAAGGTGGCTTTCAAATCAGGCTGATCGAAGCATGGGAAAAGAGTGTGTGCACCGAACGGCTCGAAGTCAGAGTATGCGTATTCGCTACCGTCTTCTGGATCTTTCGATTTTTGAAACCCATCACCAGTTTTGCTGTACTCGGAAGTGTATTCCACTTCGATCTCGGTATTTGGTTTTAGATATTTCGCCGGAATATCAAAGCTGCCCTTGCGAGTCGCGTAGTCAGTAATGGTTTCGCCATTCACACGAATCGATTCGATTTTCTTTGTTACGAAATCGATGCTGAGAGGGGAATTCGTTTTTGCGAGCGTAGTGGTGATGGTTGTCTTTCCCTTGTATTCGTCTGCATCCTTGTTCAGCGTGAGGTGGATCTTGTAATCCACGGTCTTCACTTGGCTATGACGGGACTCGGCGAAGGCTCGAGTCAGGTTGTCTTCATCCGCACGCTTTGAAGCGGCGGTAGCCAAAACAGGGCAGAGTAGTGCGACTAGAAGAGCGCAGCGTCCGAGCACGAAATTCTCCTGGTTTTCAATTGAGACAATGAGTGAGTTATCAGCGTCGCTGGTTTATGTGGCGGCGGTCAAGACGCCACAATCCGGTTGCCTACATTTCCGAGGCGAAGGATGCTTGTTCGTCATTCGGTAGTTTTCAGGGGGGAATTGAATGCGCTCGTTGATCTTCGCTGCCATGCTTCTCGTCCACAGCACGTCTTCCGCTGCTTACCGCGTCGGAAAGATCGTGACGAAAGACTCGGAAAAAATCATCTTCGCCACTGAGTCCAGACTGGGCGTCACCGCTGGAGAGCAGAAGGTACTGCGCTCGATTCCATTTTTCCTATCTGAAGACAATCCGCCTTCCGAACAGCGCTTTGAAGAAGTGTTGGTTTCAGATGTGGACTTGGCTCTGCTTGGCGGATTTCAGCCAAGTACAGAAAGCTGGCCAGGTTCGGAAGTTCGCACTTTGGTCGAGCAGGGACCGAGCGCGAATCGCATCGTCTTAACGATCGTCGGCGATGGCTACACTCAACAAGAGAAAGAAAAATTTTTTGCTGATGCACAACGAGTGAGTGATGACCTCTTTGGTACAAGCACGTTCGTTTCGTATCTTTCACTTTTCAACGTTTATGCGGTCTTCGTCCCTTCGAATGAATCCGGTCTTACGGATACGGAGCCCCGTGATACTGCACTTGGCCTTTATCGCACACCTGCGGGAAGTAAACGCGCAATCTATCTTGATAATGTCACTGCCGCAGAGCGGGCTTTGGCTTTGGCTCCAGCTCAAGCCGACTATCCAATTCTTCTGGCAAACGATGGGTTCTATGGCGGGCTTGGTGGACGCTACGCTATCACGACAAGTTCAAAGACAAGCGGCACAATCGTTCTTCGTCATGAGCTTGGTCATAACTTTGGCGATGTCGGTGAAGAGTACGACGGCGGCCAAGTTTACACGGGAGCCAATTTCTCGCCACGCGCCAATGTGAGTTGGTCTCAATGGCAGACGACGGCGCAGACACGCGTTTTCGAATCTAAAAAAATCATGGGTGACTATGTTTGGAAAGACTTGAAAACCGGACCGTACAAGCTCCGCTTTGATTTTCCATACGACGGATACAGCTTTGGACTTCAGGTGAGCACCGTTGGATGGGAAACGCCAAATGATGTATCAACGAAGATCGACGGAAAAGAAATTCCGCTCAATGGTGTTTATCACATCGATCGCTCATTCCTAGAGCCTGCAGAAACGGTTGATCTTGCGCGAGGTTCCCACGAGCTTCTTATTTCTGAGCGTATCGCCGACGGAAACAACGTTCTGGGCTTTGCTATGGGGTGGGCGTACCCGGGTGACTATGATTTTACACCTGATCTTGTCGGGGCGTTCTCGACATTCAACGACATGGGGCGAAGAGTCGGTTACCGACCGACACATGATTCGTGCTTGATGCGCAATATGGAGTCGAAAAAGTTCTGTGCGGTTGATCAAGAGAATATGTGGATTCGCTTCTTAGAGAGACTCAACCTCATCGACTCGCTTCAGTCTTCCAAAGCTGACGGCAATCAGTTACTCGTTTTAAAGACATTGGCTCTGAACGGTCTTGAAGTTCAATGGTTCAAAAAAACCTCAAAGGGTTACGTCGAACTCACTGAGGCGAAAAACTCCAAGATTTTGAGTCCGGTCGATGTCGGAGACTATCGCGTGAAGGTCACATTCCGTACGCCAGAAGTTCGTTTGAACTCTCCTGTGATGTCGGATGTTGCAGACATCAGCGTTCGCTAAGAGCGCTAGTAAGGAACTTAAATGACGATCGCAAAATCTTACGCAGCATTTTCGACCGATGAACCTTTGCGCCCTTATGATCTCAAGAGACGATCATGTGGACCGCGTGATGTCGCAATCGAAATTCTTTTCTGCGGTGTTTGTCACTCGGATCTTCATTCCGTGAATGGCGACTGGGGTGCGCGATCGTTTCCGTTGGTTCCGGGACATGAAATCATCGGCCGAGTGACCGACGTCGGTAGCGAAGTGAAGCGCTTGAAAAAAGGCGATAACGTTGGAGTCGGTTGTTTCTCTGGGTCTTGCAGAGAGTGCCGCGAGTGCACTGAAGGTCTTGAGCAGTACTGTGACAGTGTTGTTGCGACCTATGGTTCTCCGGATCGAGTGAGCGGAGGTATTACCCAAGGCGGATACTCGACAAGCATCGTTACTGATGAACACTTTGTCTTTAGTATTCCGGCGAATCTGCCTCTTGAGAAGGCGGCTCCACTACTCTGTGCGGGGATCACGACATATTCGCCTTTGAAGCATTGGAATGCAGGCCCCGGAACGAAAGTCGCCGTCGCAGGTCTTGGCGGGCTTGGTCACATCGCAATCAAGATTGCTGCCAGCATGGGCGCTGACGTGACAGTGCTTAGTACGTCAGAGAAGAAACGCGAAGACGCAATGAAGCTTGGCGCGCATAATTTCATTTCAGTGAAAGACAATGTAGCAGTCAAAAAAGCGATGGGATCTTTCGATCTTATTCTTGATACCGTTTCTGCGAGCCACGACTACAACACTTATTTGAGTTTGCTCAAGCGCGACGGAACGATGGTACTTTTGGGTCTGCCCGAGCCTCAGATGGTGAGCGCCGGAAGTTTGATTATGCGTCGTCGGAGTTTGGCTGGCTCGCTCGTCGGTGGCGTTCCTGAAACGCAAGAGATGCTCGACTACTGTGCGAAACATAACATCTCTTGCGATGTTGAAGTGATTCCCATGAACAAGATCAACGAAGCGTACGAACGGATGCTAAAAAGTGATGTTCGGTACCGCTTCGTGATCGATATGAATTCCCTTCGCTAGTCTTAGCTCTCCGATTCAGTCGGCACAGGAGTTGGCGTCGGCGTTGCTGACGGCGTCGGCGACGGATCTCCTGGGAATGGAATCGGATCGGCTTCGTTTTCGTGATGATCCTCTCCAGATGGTGCGTCTGGAGCTGGAGTCGGAGTCGGAGCCGCTTTTGCTTTTTCTCCGACACGATTGATTTCATCAATCCAGAATTGATCGACGACTTCGTTGTGATCCGGGCACGTGCTTGGCGCGAGTGCGATCCACAAGAAGTCAGGATTTGCTGAAGACCAGCTGCCTGAAACGACCTGGCCGGAATCATCGACTCTGAGGCTATAGCGATAGCGTTTCGTCACGTAGCGCGCGACACCGGATTGATCCGATGGATCTTTGTCATAGAGATGCACGCGGACGCGAGCATCAACAAAGAATGAATGTGTTCCAGTTCTTCGAATGTCCATCGAGTAACCCGAAATCACAGAGTTTTGCACAGGGCGTGTCGACATCAGGTCGGCGAGAACCGGTTTACGAAGTTCACCGATGAAGTATGTGAGCACGTTGTGAAAAGTGCTGGCGATGATGTCGCCTTGGTTTTGGCCGGTTCCGAAATTACGGCTGCCATACATCACGTACTTCGGACAGTAGTGTCTCTCAATCAAGAGACCTTTTAAATCGAACGGCCTGAAGACTTCACCACTGTATGGATCTCGAATCGCGACTTTTGGTTCAGGTGCAAGAACGGCAGCTGCAGCCCAACCATTGCAATGTCCTGACCAACCATAACCGCCATTGTGCCAATAGTTTTCCCATTTCACCGCGCCAGGGTTAGTTTTCAACGCTCGCCGTGCGACGAAGCGATCATACTTCGCCATTGGCGAGTCTTCCCCGCGATGAAGGCGGTCGCTCGAATACGGATACCAATAGCCACGCCAAGGAATGACATCGGAAGTTGCTGTGTAAACGCCTTCTTTAACGATCGCCGCGCGAACGGGAACGTTCTGCCAGTTCTCGTTCAATGTGCGAATTCCACTTTCGATCGACTGACTCGCGCTCGGAGAGATTGGCTCTTTCACACGCTTTGCATTTGGCGGTGGCATAAGAGGGGCGCCAACAGGATTGAAGTCAGACGCCAAAACTCGGTGCGGAGTGAGTTTTCCCTGTTTCAAGGACACGTGTCTCATCGTTCCGTCAGCTTCGACGATCATTGAGAGTTCGGTACGCATGTGACCGGTTTTATCGACGTTGTAAATGAGTCTTGAGCCTTGCGGGTTTTCTAGTTCGCGGTAGCACCAGATTTCTGAGCCAAGAGATTCTTTTCCGCCGAATGGCGTGCCTTCGTTCGGCACCTCGTAACATTCAGTTGGTTTCAGTCCTGCGCGTGCGATGAATTCGCTCTTCCCAGTGAGAGAGCCAATCAGCAAAAACGCAACAGCGGTACCGGCGATTACAACAAGAGAATGATTTTTTGCTTCACTGTATTTCATGGCTTTCTCCATTAACGACGTTTGAAGTAGAGACCGGATTTCATTCCGTAAAATGACGACTGCATTCGATCGGACTCTTTAACCTTCATGTCCGATTCGCCGATTGAGATTTGGGCCGTCGCTTGGCGAGAGCTGAAGCATTTCTCTTTTCCGGCTTCAGAGGTTACATCGCGTGATTCTTTCAATGACCAGTCGCTGATTCCGCACCACTGGGCGATCCGCAATACGCGAAGGCCGAACTCGGTCAGTGGTTTGACGTGATAGGTGATGTCTTCGATCTGCAGCCCATTTCCGACCGCGTGATATCGACCGGTTGAAATGACCTCGATATCTTTTCCGTCGCATTCTGAAGAGCTGACATACGAAGTTTCAATCACCTCAGCCTTGGTGATCTTCAGTTCGGAATGTTGAGTGATGCCCAAATCCGACGGGCCTAAAAGCGCCGCCGATTCACCGCTCACACAGTTGGATTGCCAACTTCCTTGAACACCAATGTAAGGTGCTTCTTTCTCTTCTTGCTTTGCGCAACCGGCGGCGAAGGTGATCGCGCCAATGATCGCTCCTGTAAATACGACCGATTTGAATTTCACGACGTCCTCCTCCCGCGGCGGGTTCTCCGCGCTAAAATGTGTCGAGATGAATCCACTTTGGAACCAGGAAGACAAAGCCAAGCGTCATGTGTGCACGAATCTGAAAAATGCGAGCTGATTCAGCCCGGTCTTTTGAAGACTTCTTTGCTTGCTTTCGGGGCACTATTGAGTCGTGAGAAATACTTTCACGTTCGTCAGTCCGCTATGCGATCCGCTAGAAACCTTTCACCGTCGCTGACGTTTACCGTCGTTTTGTTGGCCCAACAGAGGCCTGACAATCAATTGGTTGGAGTAGGGAGTGGCTAACTTTTTGCCATTGGATCCTGAGTGAATTTCGGTCCCATGACGGGGTAGCCGATTCTGTGAGGTATCGCTTGAACTCAATCCGCACAATCGCTGTGGCGATGTTGTCTGCTGCCGTTCTTATGTCGCTTATGTCATCTCCGGCAATGGCTGATGGCGAAGACTCGAAGCTGACGTCGAACGTTCGCAAGACGATTAAGCGTCTTGGCTCTGGCCAAAAGGCGTTTTGCTACGTTGTTGAAGATGGTTCGGTTCAGGGCGTAAATCCTGATCAACCGGTGAAAATCGCGTCTGTCATGAAGGTTTTGACGACTCTTTGGGCTGTTGATCGTCACGGTCCAAATTTTCGCTATACAACGAAGATCTACTATCAGGCATCGAACAAGGAATTGCACATCGAAGGTTCCAACGATCCATTCTTCGATCGTGACCGTCTTTATCTTCTTCTCTCTGACTTGAATCGTGCAGGCATTAAGTCTTTGAACCGCGTAACAGCGGATCGCAAGTTTTTGATGAACATGGATCTGTTCGAACACATCTACAATCCAGGTCGCATGCGTGAGTATGTTTACACTGAGGCTCATGCCGACGCTCCGTTGGGCGGAGTGAAAGTGAAACAAGGTCTGATGAACGCCTTCAATACTTCGCAGTGGTGGTCTGCCAAAAAGGGTCGCTATGCGAAAACCCGTGCTCGCAATCAAACGCCATCGCTTTTGCCATCGGTAACGATGAGTGTTGAAGCCACAGATATCGTTGAAGGAAACCCACTGTCTGGAAAACCAGGCGTGACTGTTTTCGAGATCAAGTCTCTTCAGATGAAGAACTACTTGAAGAAGATGAACATTCACTCGATGAATCCCGTTGCTGATGAGCTCTTCTACTCGATGGGTGGACGTCAAGGGTTCCGTAATTACTTACAGGCGACTTACGGAATGGGTCCCGATGCAGTCGACATCAATACAGGTTCCGGATTGCCGTTGCATAATCCACGCAATGATACGTCGATTTCATGTTCGTCTGTTGTTCGCTTGATCCGCCGACTTGATTGGAATCTCGAACAAAAATACGGAATGGATATGACGGATGTCGTGATGATCGCTGGTACAGACGCTGGCGCGACATTCAACGATGGCTCTGGCGCCCTCGTGGTTAAAACCGGAACGTTGAACAACGTGAAGAACCTTGCCGGTGCCGCGAACACAAGCGATGGCGAAGTCTATTTCGGAATCTTTCTTGAGGGAAGAAACGCAAACCTCGGTGGTGTTCAACAAGTTCTTGCGAATGTGAAGGCGAGCTTCTCGTTGCGCAGAATTTCTAAGTCGAGCTTTGCGTTTGATCCACTTGAGCCAGAGATGACTTTGAAAGCTGTTAGCGGTGCACCCGTTCCAGCAGCTCCGGTCGCAATTCGTCGCGGTTAATTGTACGTTTCGTGCAGGAGTTTGAGTCATGACGATACTTAAAGTTCTTACCTCAGCTCTTATTATCGTTGGCGCAGCCGCATGCACGGCTGCGACGGCCAACGAATCGATTGTCGACCTCATCGCAAGTGGACAAATGGACAAGGTCAAGGCTCTCACCAAAAAAGGTGTGAGCATCGATACACTTTCGAACGATCAAACAGGTCTCATGAAAGTCGCTGAAGACGGCGATAAAACAACGACCGAACAGCTTCTGAAGCTCGGCGCTGATGTGAATAAAACAAACTCGAAAAATGAAACAGCGGTTTGGTTTGCGACCTATGGAGGTCATGAGGATCTCGCTCTTGCATTGCTCGATAAAGGTGCGAAAGCTGATCAAGTGAACAAAGACACCAAAGAGTGTCTGTTGCATGCCGCTACGAAGTCGCAACTCACTAAGCTGACAGCACGTCTCAAAAAACTTTCGCCTCAATGTCTGTCGGTAAAAAACATCGACGGCCAAACACC
>DATLHP010000236.1:0-3376 GCA_035539835.1 Bdellovibrionales bacterium | reverse complement strand
CCGCCAGTCCCGTCGCCATTATGGCGGTGAATGAAAATGGCGAGCTGACTCTTTGGAATCCCGCCTGTGAAACAATCTTTGGATGGACAGCCGAAGAGGTCATCGGAAAGTGGCTGCCCTTTGTTGCTGCCGACAAACGCCGCGAGTCTGAAATTCTGATTGAACGGGTAAAAAGTAATTTTGAATCAATTCAGTTTGAAGATACTCGCTATCGAAAAGATCGAAGGCCGGTCACTGTACTGACGACATTGATGCCTCTCTTTGATGAAAACGGGAAATTTGACGGGGTCATGGGCACAATGGCTGACCTAACG
This sequence comes from Bdellovibrionales bacterium, assembly GCA_035539835.1. Classification (GTDB taxonomy): domain Bacteria; phylum Bdellovibrionota; class Bdellovibrionia; order Bdellovibrionales; family JAMPXM01; genus DATLHP01. The sequence goes on along the minus strand of DATLHP010000236.1, from coordinate 3,062 downwards.
GAAGAGCGCGCGGCTCAAAAGGCACTCGAGTCACAAAGGGCTGCTGCTGTACAAAACGCCCGACTGGCAGCACTCGGCGAGATGGCCAGCGGAATCGCACATGAAATCAATAATCCACTCGCTATCATCGCGGCCCACTCAAATACCATGCTGACGCGTCTTGAAAGCGGCGGCAGTATTGAAAAAGAAAAGTTCTTGCTTTCACTCAAAAAAATCGAAACCGTTTCTTTCCGAATTGCGAAAATTATCAAAGGGCTTCGAAACTTCGCCCGACACTCCGAAGGCGAACCGGCGGAAGTAAAATATGTTGATTCTGTCGTGAGCGATACTCTGGAGATATGCAGAGAACGCTTCAGAAACAGCGGGATTCATCTGCATGTCAATATTGCTCCGAATCTTTTGATCAAGTGTCAGAGCGTTCAAATTTCGCAGGTTCTTTTGAATCTCTTGAACAACGCATTTGACGCATCAGTCGACACCGCCAATCCTTGGGTCGCGATTGAAGCCAAAGAAACTCGAGGCCGAATTGAGATCTCTATCGTTGATAGTGGTTCCGGCATACCGCTCGCCATCATCGATCGTATAGCAGAGCCATTCTTTACAACAAAACCCGTCGGTCAAGGCACCGGATTGGGGCTCAGTATTTCAAAAGGAATCGTCGAGCTTCACGATGGAACACTTGTTCTCGATCGTTCTTCGAAACACACCCGTTTCATCGTTTCTCTTCCAGCTTTTGTCGAAGGAATTCTTCTTACAGACAACGTCTGAAGCCATTCTCGAAATGAGATGTTGATTCAATCGTAACATTCATTATGCCGATAAGAAGGCTGATGGAACGCTTGAAGAAGCCCCAATTTATCTCGATTGCTGCAGGGATTTTATTCCTGCTCATCCTGTTTCAAAACATGTCACTCGTTGAGTTCGCCGCTTTGAATATTGCGTCGGTCGACGAAGGCGCAAGGCGTATACAGGCTCGTGAACTTTTGGGCGATGTCTATGGTGGAAGCTTTGCGCAAAAACTCGAAGGTCAGGAATACCTAAACTATCTCGTATTTCAGAAGCTCAAAAAATCGCTCGGTTCTGAGTGGGAACAACAAGTTCCAGTTTTCACGCAGACTCTTATTACAGAAAGTAAGGCTTATCATTTTGATCCCGTGTTCATCTTAGCAATCATGCAAACTGAGAGTCAGTTCAATACCCGAGCGGTTGGAACATCCGGCGAAATCGGATTGATGCAGATTCTTCCGCGGACTGCAGAATGGATTGCTAAGAAGTACGGCATCGAATGGGCCGGCGATGATTCACTTTTTGATCCGGTGGTGAACATGCGTATCGGCATTCGATATTTTGCTCATCTTCGGTCGGAGTTTGATCGAAGTGCCCATCACTACGTTCCCGCATATAATATGGGGCCGACGAACGTTCGAAGACTCGAACGTAACATCGCAAGCACGGGCGCCGATTTTAGATTGATTCGACCTCAATATGCCGCAAAGGTTTTGAAGAACTACGCGGCCATCTATCAGCAGATGTCACTTCAACAACAGACGCTCGATCAGTTTGCTTCGAGATTCGAAGACGCTCGAAAACCAAACTTCTAGTCTCAATATCTTCGACAGCGACGTCGATTTGCGGCATTTCTCGGATTTTTCTGTCGTCAGATAGTTTATAAAGCTCTTTAGTGGTTAATTTCCGGCATAGGGATTGATGACTACTAAGGAATGCGCAGACTTCTAACAATCCTAGCAATTTCAGCATCAATTGGATGGGCGAACCCTGGATTTGCGCAATCAACATGCTCGACGGCCATCGATAAGCCTTCAGCACCACCGTCACTCGCCCCGTCAGTTGATCGGAATGGTGAAACCGTCACTTTGGGCTTTGACGGGATCAAAAACAGACTTCTTCAAAACGAAAATGCCGCCGCTCTTGCCAAAGCCGGTCGACTCACCTTCTCAATCTATGTGAACGGGAAAGTCATTCAATCAGGCTTGCCGTGGACATCTTCATCGGCGACCTTGCGTGAACCGAGAAATCGACAAATGGATTACTACGTTCATGTCATGAACGGCGAAAAGATTTTTGATATCAGCGAATTTCAGCTAAAAGAAGGTGGCGCACAAAACGTCGAACCCGAAAGCTTCAACGGATCGTTTGCCGGAGAAGGCTTCGCGCTCGGTCACGGAAAAACGTTGAGAGCGATGGGATTGAGCGACAAACTCGCAAAAGTCGCAGTAAAGCTCGGCTTCCTGAAAGTCGTTTGGGTTCTCAATGCAACTGCGAAATCAGAGATCAAAGAATTCATTGAAAAGGCGCAAGACGGCGTCTCTATTGTCGCCAAGTATGGAAAAACAGGCAAAGTCGTTTCGATCACTGTTGTCGACAAAGCATCCCGCCAAGTTCTTGAAGCGGATCCTTCTGATTTCACAGTCTAGGTCGACGCTGCCTTCAGCGGAAACGCCTTTTTCTGGGACGACATGCACGTCGCGCTAGCGACAGCGCCGTATCATCCAGAGCTCGCCAAGGCGACAGTGAAGTTCTGGCTCATGGTTCAAAAGCAAAATGGCGGCGTGATCCCTCGTGAAGTCAGAAAAGAAAACCTCATCAGCCTCTGGTTCGATAAAACGATCCGAGATGGTGCCGAACCCCGCGCGAATCTCACCTACACCAATCCATACCTGATGAATTGGGTGATGGACGCACTCTATCGCTTCGACCCTTCAGCCGAAAATCTTGCGTTGATGAAAGAAGTTTCTCTCTCGATCGATAGCTACACGAAATGGATGGAAGCAAATCGCTCAGTGCGCGACCGCGATGGCTTAATTATCGGCTTCAATGGAAGCGCGTTGGGAACAGGTGCTGATAACAGCCGCGGAGAAATTGGAAACAAAGGTGAAGACGAAGCGTATCAAACCGGCTTTGTCGATTTTCTTGCGCAGCAGATTGCAATGCTCAAAGACAAATCAAAATGGGATCAGATCTTTGCTGACGAAAGTTCAAACCTCGACGAAGAAAAATCCTATCGTGAATCTGCCCGCGCCGCTTTGGCCAAAGCGCAGTAC